>JASFJQ010000421.1:0-3000 GCA_050121305.1 Chromatiaceae bacterium | reverse complement strand
GGCTTGAGATTTGGCAACCCATGAAATGAGCATCGCAATGCCTTATCGAGCATCGACCATTGAGCAAGGCGCCGTCCCCAAGCTAACAGGAGCAGAAAAAATGAACATTTTTCGACTGACGTTTCTTGTCCTTTTGATGGGACTTGGCGGCTCAAGCGTCGCTCAATCCTCCTCAGCACCGTCAAGCCCGTCGCAACTCTGGGAGTGGCTGCGTGGCGGTGATGCCGTCGCACTAATGCGGCATGCGCTTGCACCTGGCACCGGGGACCCGGCCAATTTTACTCTTGGCGATTGTGCTACGCAGCGAAATCTGTCGGACAAAGGCCGCCAGCAGGCACGCGCCATCGGCGAGCGCTTTCGACGCAACCGGATCCAACAGGCCCGAGTCTATTCCAGTCGCTGGTGTCGCTGTCTGGATACCGCCAGACTGCTTGGGTTGGGTGAAGCGCAGCCCTTTGATGGCCTGAACTCCTTCTTCCGCGATCGCAGCGCCGAGCCCAAGCACTCGGCCGCGACGCGTCGCTTAATCAACGAACAGAGGGTGCGCGGAAAGCCGCCATTGGTGCTGGTGACGCATCAGGTCAATATCACTGCTCTGACGGGCGTCTTCCCGAGTTCTGGTGAGATCATCGTGGTTCGGCCTACTGAATCAGGGCTGAGCGTTCTCGGGCGTATCGAAAATGACTGAGCAGAGCCCAGCTCAACCGTATCGGCCAGTTCTGGTTTGTGTTGGACGACATCAGGATGAGATTGCCTACCCGATGACGTGATTGCTTTCTTATTCTCCGCCTTCTAGACGAGGATAAGAAGACTTTTCCAAGCAGCCGGTTCAAGCCGATTCGGCGACCGCGTCATCGAATATCAATCGCTTGGGCTTTTGTGCGTCTTCGCCCCTTCCCCTTGAGAATGCTGACCAACTGGTTCTATGCGACCCCTCGGGCCCAGACTAAGCTTGATGCACGGCTCATACAACTGGAGAAGGGGCGAATGGCCGACAAACTGCACGACTCTGCACTTGCCTATCATCGCTGGCCGACGCCCGGCAAGCTGCAGATCACCGCGACCAAGCCCATGGGCAGCCAACGCGACCTTTCCTTGGCTTATTCACCGGGTGTCGCGGCGGCCTGTACCGCAATTGCCGACGACCCGGCAGAAGCGGCCAATCTCACCGTACGTGGCAATCTGGTGGGCGTGATCAGCAACGGCACTGCCGTCTTGGGTTTGGGCCCCATCGGCCCCCTGGCGTCCAAACCGGTCATGGAAGGCAAGGCGGTTCTGTTCAAGAAGTTCGCCGGCATCGATGTCTTCGATATCGAGGTTGCTGAACTCGACGTCGGTCGCTTCGTCGATGTGGTGGCGGCCCTTGAACCGACCTTCGGCGGGATCAACCTCGAAGACATCAAGGCGCCGGAATGTTTCGAGATCGAGGCCCAGTTACGTGAGCGCATGCATATCCCGGTGTTTCACGACGACCAGCATGGTACGGCCATCATTGTGGCCGCGGCGATCTACAATGGCATGCGCTTGCTGAAAAAGGATCTGGGCAAGGTAAAACTGGTGACCTCGGGAGCCGGGGCGGCGGCCCTAGCCTGCCTCAACCAACTTGTCTCTCTTGGCATCAAGCGGGAGAACATCTGGGTCACCGATATTCTCGGCGTAGTGTATGAAGGCCGGACGGCGCAGATGGACCGCTGGAAAGCGCCCTATGCCAAGAGGACCGAGGCCCGTTCGCTGGCCGATGTGATCGAGGGCGCGGATATCTTCCTTGGCCTTTCAGCGCCCGGCGTACTCAAGCCCGAGATGGTGAAGCGCATGGCCGAGAGACCTCTCATCATGGCGCTGGCCAACCCGGTGCCTGAGATATTGCCGAGGGTCGCACGCAGGGCCAGCCGCAAGGCGATCATCTGCACCGGGCGTTCGGATTTTCCAAACCAGGTCAACAACGTACTCTGCTTCCCTTACATTTTCCGCGGCGCGCTCGACGTCGGTGCCACCGATATCAATGAAGAGATGAAGCTGGCGGCGGTCAAAGCCATCGCCGACCTTGCGATGGCCGAGCCTTCCGAAGTGGTTGCCAAGGCCCTGGGTGGCGAGGCGCATTCTTTCGGACCCGACTATCTCATCCCGAGCCCTTTCGATCCGCGGCTGATACTCGAGATCGCGCCGGCGGTTGCCAGGGCGGCCATGGAGAGCGGTGTGGCAACCCGGCCGATCGCCGACTTCGATGCCTATCTGGAGAAGCTTTCGCGCTTCGTCTTTCGCTCCGGCACAATCATGAAGCCGATGTACACCAGGGCCAAGAAGGATCCCAAGCGGGTGATCTACGCCGAAGGTGAGGATGTGCGTACCCTGCGCGCCGTGCAAATCGTCCTGGACGAAGGTCTGGCAAAGCCAGTCGTGGTCGGCCGGCCACGGGTAGTGTCCAGCCGGATCAAGAAACTAGGGCTGCGTATCGAGGCAGGCCGCGACTTCGAACTGATCAACCCGCAGAGTGATCTTCGCTACCACGAATTCTGGAGCGCATATCACAAAATCATGGAACGCAAGGGTGTGTCGCCCGATTTGGCGCGCACCGTAGTGCGCACCGACACCACGGTCATCGCCGCCTTGGCAGTCAGGCTGGGCTACGCCGATGCCATGATCTGCGGCCTCGAGGGTGGCTACCGCCGTAACCTGAAGCAGGTAATCCGCGTCATCGGCCGCGCCAAGGGGGTTCGCGAGATCTCGGCCCTCAGCGTGCTTGTTCTGGGCCATGGCAGTTACTTCCTCTCTGATACGCATGTGACGGTCGATCCCAGCGCCGAGGAGTTGGCTGAGATGACCGTTCTGGCGGCGCACCATGTGCGACGCTTTGGCATCGAACCGAAGATCGCTCTCCTGTCGCATTCCAGCTTCGGCAGCTCACCGGCACCGTGCGCAGCCAAGGTGCGCAGAGCCCTGGCGATTCTGCATCAGAATCATCCCGAGCTCGAGGTCGAAGGTGAGATGCGCGGCGATGCG
>JASFJQ010000420.1:0-3012 GCA_050121305.1 Chromatiaceae bacterium | reverse complement strand
CCACGGCGCTGATACGGCTGATCACAAGCACCCGTCGATCGATGATGCGTTCCGGCACGTCGGCGGCGAACCGTGGCACAAAGGTGCAGCGGTAGAGGTCGTTGGCAATGATCTGCGAGGACGACACCACGAGGCCGTCGGCGGTCGACATCACGGCGGCCAGGATGGCGATGCCGAGCAAGGCCGCAAGCCAGTTCGGGGAAAGCTCGATGAACAGCAGCAAGAGTGCCTGGTTGCTGGTCTCACCCGGCTGAAGTAACGCATCACCCAAGATCGCTCGCGCCAGCACCCCACCGAGCCCAAGCATGCCAAGCGTCAGACCAAAGGCAAAAGCCAGTTCAATGAACCGCCGCCGCTGCTGCGGCCGCTCCAGCGCCCACAGCTTGTTTCCGATGTGCGGCAGCATTCCCAGCGGGATGTGGGATAGCAGCAGGGCAAGCAAGGACCACCAGGAGTGAAACAGCACGTGGTCGGGATTCAACCAGCCGACGAGGTGCGGATCCTGGCGTTCCAGGCCCGCCAGCATGCCGCTGAAGCCGCCTTCCACACCGAACCCGGTGAGAAACAAGAACCCTACCCCCACGGCGACGGCGACCATGATGAATCCCTGCACCCCGTCGGTGAGGATGTCGGCATGCGCACCGCCGAGCGCGACGTACACCATCAGCACCACGGCCGTGATCCCGAGCGCCCATTCGGACGGTAGGCCGAGCATGATCTCGAACATCACGATGCCGGACACCAGCTGGCCTGCCAGGTAGAACAACAGCAACAGCGAGAACAACGACACGAGCACGCGCATCCAGTCCGACTGATATCGCGTCCCCAAGTATTCGGGAATGCTGCGGCTGCCGAACTCGTGGCCGGTATTGCTGACCACCTTGAGACAGACCAGCACGCCCAGATAGACCCCTGCCGGATACAGGAAGACCGCCCACACGGCCGCCAGGCCGGCATCGTAGGCGATACCCGGGAAACCCAAGAATGTCGCGCCGCTTGCCGTCGTGGCGGCAAAGGCAAACGCCAGCAGCAGCGGGCCGTATGACCCGCGGGCCGTGGCGAAGTCGTCCGCGTTCTTTACTCTTTCACGCCCGATGAACCCAAATGCGACCATCGCGCCGACATACAGGGCCAAAAACAGCCAAGACCAAACGACAAGATCCATGCTCACCCCGCACCATCTGGCTGACGAGCTTACCAAACCAGGCTGGTCTGCCGCTGTCCCGACGGGCGGAAGAGATCAGTGCCCAGATCCTGACTCCAGTCGATCCCGTAGGCTATCTCAGCAGGCGTCCGAGCTTGTCGGCTCTAGGCCGCTTTTCAAGACTTTGTGATTGATAGCGCTAACTCGGACCCTCAGCACTCCGCGTTTTTTTCGTAGGGCTTCGACTAAGTTGAGAGGCACCAATCCCACTTCCGCAAGCCTGTCATGGTCCTGCATGCGTTGATCAAACCCGCTGCTATCCCGCAGCAAACAATCGGGGATCCAGCACGGCCGGCGCCGGATCGGATGCCGATATGCTCCCGAACTCGGGGTGCTTCTGGTTGATCAGCACGTTGGGCTCGAACGGGGATACCACCGAAGGCACCACCAGCACGGCGCTGTCCATGCGGTCGAACCAAGCATCCCCGTAGGCGCGGCTGGGGCCATAGGGATAGGCATCCCAGCCCGGAAGGTCTCCGGGCTCGAGCGCGGCGCGCGAGGTGGCGGCCGGAATCGTCACGCGCACAAATTGCATGCGCGGGGGCAGCGCGGCGACACGCCAGTGGACGACGTTCTCGAGCAACGCCAAGGCATAGGCGCTGGCGGCATGGATAATGTAACGCCCCGGACTGCACCAGCGGCTCCCAAACTTGAATGCGCCGCCGCCGTCTAGGATTGGGTAGTCGGCATGGCCCAGACGGTAGGCGATCAGCTCGCCGTCACACCGGAAGCCCATGCATGCCCCGTTCGATGATCTCCTCCACCTGCCGGCCACCGATCTCCGTCAGGGCGGCGTCCAGCGGCGTCTTGTCCCTGAGCTCCGGATGCGGCGAGAGCAGGAAACGCTGCGCCGCCCGATCGTCCAGCCATACGGCGCGCGCCATGGCGTAGATGCGGGCCAGGCGTTCCACGGTCTCGCTGTGCTGCTGGTTCAGCACGCGCGAGCGCTGGTAGGTGGCGCGAGGGATGATGCGATAACGAAGGCTCACCCGCGTGACCTCGTCGGCACCGGCGGCCAGCCTGTCAATGAGGGCATCGAAGGCCGACCGGGGAATACCCTTGGCCACCAGCTCGTCAAGCTCCATCATGTCATGGACCGGGTTCCCCAGCGCATCTACGCCACCGAGCAATTCAGCGATCTGTTGCGCCACGATCATGGGTAGATCCTTGATTCCGTCCAACTGATGCTGATTTTAGCATCGGATGATGACTATCGCCAGTCCGGTGAGTGCCGATCAACAGTTTGTCAGGCTGGAGAACTGCAACTTCCCGATCGAGCGTACTCAGACAATCCAGTCATCTGGTCAGCAGACCTGCCCTACATCCCGATCGCGTTTTCCCGAATCCACGGCAGCAGGTGCCTTAATTCGCACCGGTTGTTCTCCAGCAATCCGATCAGAAACCGATGTGCCTCGTGGGCATCCACCTGCAGCTTGAAACCATTCAGGCGCAGGAACACATCGGTCGCGAAGAATGCGACGCGCTTGTTTCCGTCGATGAAGGGGTGGTTCATGCTGAGCGACTCGGATCACCCGAATCGGGTGCGGCTAGGCGTTCTCCAAATAAAGCGATTCAGAACAGCCGCTTGCAGAACGGTTCGTAAACAACAACCGTTGGCATTCGCACGAACCTCTGAGCCCTGCGCACACTTTGATTGCTTGGCGCGGTGATATCGGTAAAGTTGAGCCGCAGCAGGTCAATCCAATGTTCGGTCCCTGTCGTGAATCAGCGGGTCGGTGCGCAGTGACGGTCATCGGCCGACGCATCGCAAGTGCACCGTACCACCGCATCCAGAACAAAAACCGCTA
>JASFJQ010000419.1:0-3040 GCA_050121305.1 Chromatiaceae bacterium | reverse complement strand
TACCTGGGTGATTTCATGGCAACGGTCGATGTCGATGCCCTGCACCTCGCGCGCGAGACGCTGCGCATCGCCATCGGCCGTGCGTTGAACGATGAGCTGCACGCGATATACCGGCGTATGGACGATGGTGCCCCTTACGCGCCGTCGGCCGAGGCGATCGGTCGGCGAAGTCTGAAGAACCGCGTGCTGGGCTACCTGGCGGCCTCGACTGGTCTCCAGGGCGGCGAGCTGTGTCATGCACAGTATCTCCGGCAACACAGTATGACCGATGTCATGGCCGCACTCTCACTACTGGCCGACAGTGACCATCCGGCGCGTTCGGAGGTCCTGGCGGACTTCGAGAGGCGCTGGCGGGATGACCCGCTGGTGATGGACAAATGGTTCGGCGTCCAGGCCACGTCGAGTCGGGCGGATACGCTCGAACGGATCCATCGGTTGATGTCGCATCCGGCCTTCTCGATGCGCAACCCGAACAAGGTGCGGGCCCTCATCGGTAGCTTCGCGAATGCGAACCCGTTGCGCTTCCATGCCGCCGATGGCAGCGGCTATGCGTTCCTGCAGGCGCAGGTGTTGGCCCTTGACCCCGCCAATCCGCAGATCGCGGCGCGCCTGCTGCGTGCTATCTCGCGCTGGCGACGTTACGACGAGGGCCGCCAGGCAAGGATGCGCGAGGTACTGGAGGCGGTCGCCGGCGCCGAGGTCTCGAAGGATGTCTACGAGATCGCGGCCAAGAGCCTCGAGGCCTCCTGAGCGGATGCTCGACACCGACCTGGACCGCGAGATCACAGGGTCTGGCACGCGCTGGCACGAGGCGCTGAATCCACCGATCTACCTGGTCTCGCTCCTGCCTGGACTCGGCGTTCCGCTGTTGTCTCCGGCGGCGCCCCCGCATCCGCTGGGGCTGGTGCTTGCGACCGTCGCGGTCATCCTGGTTCAGCATGCGATCAATCTGTTCAACGATGCCGCGGACTGGCGACTTGGGGCCGACGTCGAGAAATACGACTCCTGGGTCAGGGTGCACCGTGGGCGGCCACGGACGGCGGCGCTGCACGGCCTGATCAGTCTGCTGGCCGCCGGTCTGCTTGGTCTGTCGGTACTGTGGCAGCAAGACCAGTCGTGGATCCTGTTGATCGCACTGCCGATGGTGGGCCTGGGATATCTGTACAACGCGGGTCGCCGGCCGCTGTCCTATACGCACCTGGGGGAATGGGTGACAGGGATCTGCTACGGACCTGGGGTATTCGGCTGTCTATGGTTGGTTGCGGGCCTCGGCCCGGATATCGGCATGGTGACCGGATCGATCGCGTTCGGCGCGCTGGCCATGGCACTGCTGCTGTCGCATCAGCCGCCGCAGATCGAAACGGATCGCCGCGCTGGGAAGTATTCCTTCGCCGTGCGCTATGGCGCAGACCGTACTCTGAGTGTCGCGCGGCTGTTGTTCCTGCTGTTCCTGGCCTGTCTGAGTGCGACGCTGATCATCTCGGCGGGCTGGCCGCGCGGGGGTGTGGGGGCGCTTGCTGCGCTGGCGAGCGCGGTGTGGCTGCTCAAGGGCGCGGTAAACCCGCGGCGGACACTACTGGCTGCGAGCGCCTTCGTGATAGCCGGTCTGTTTGCCTCGTTCGGTGCAGGTTAAATCATGCCCTCGGGTTAGCGGATACTAGGGGTTCGGTATCCGAAGTGTCGTGCTCTTAGCGGGGTGGCAATGGCCGATCCGGTCATCATGTTGGTAGACAATGGATCGCGTCGCAGCGCGGCGACGCTCAGCCTGCGCTCGATTGCAGCCAGGCTGAGCGAGGCCAGCGGGTGTCAGATCAACCCTGTATCACTGCAGCACGCAGACCGTATTTCGCACGACGACCTCGGCGGGGAGCCGGCCAGGCTGCTGCCGGAATTCCTGCGCGAGCAGCTGGAGAAAGGACGACGGGATTTCATCCTGCTGCCACTCTTTTTCGGCAAAAGCCGGGCACTCACCGAGTTCATTCCCGATCTGGTTGGGCGCCTGGTCGATGAATTCGGTCCGTTCGAGATCCGCCAGGCGGATGTGTTGTCACCGATGCCGGACGGTGAAGGCCTGTTGGCGGACATCCTTGCCGACCACGTCAGCCGATGTAGCGCGGACCTGGGCGCAGAGCCGACCCATGTCATCGTGGTAGACCACGGTTCGCCACTGCCCGAGGTGACGGCGGTCAGGGCCAAGGTGACCATGATGCTGCGCGAGCGCCTTCCGGACGGTGTCTCGCTCGGCCAGGCGGTAATGGAACGCAGGCAGGGCGCCGAGTACGACTTCAACGGGCAGCTGCTCGGGGATCTGCTCGACAGCTGCGCGGGTCAGGATGCCGATGCGGTGATCGTGTTGGCGATGATGTTCATCTCACCCGGCCGCCATGCCGGGGCGGGTGGCGACATCGAAGAGATCTGTACCGATGCCATGGCGCGCAATCCCGGACTGCGGGTCAAGATCTCGCCCCTGATCGGCGAACACCCGCTGCTTATCGATATCCTTGAGGATCGGCTGCGGGCGGTGAGATCAGCGAGTTTTGCAGGCTAGTCTGCTGAGAGACGTTTGGCAATCGGCAGCACATCACTTTCAGATATGTCGATCAACTCCAGGCAGCGTTCCTCCGACGCCGAGTATTTGGTCAACTCGCCGACGTGGCAGTTGCGCGCTGCGGACACCTCGACTGCGCCGATTTCGTCGCAGCTGATCCCCCGGAAACTGATCTCCTGGTACTGCGATGCCGTGGGCTTGATGTAGGAGAAACCGCGACTCACCGTCTCGAATGGTATGTTGTCGCCCTTATAGGCCGTAAAGCGAAGCACCAGGCTGCGGATCTGCGCGGTAAGATCGTTTTTCAGCCGCAGTCCCAGACGACAGCCACGGGCCAAGTCGAATTTCTTTTCCAGGGTCAGAATTGCCTGCTCAGACGCCGCCTCGCCGGATTGTTCGGTCAACAGCGTCCAGGTACCGTTGTCACGCAACAGCACCTCACGGCCATCCGCCGTGGTGGCCTTGATGTCCGCGCTTGCAGCCTGCGTGAGC
>JASFJQ010000418.1:0-3051 GCA_050121305.1 Chromatiaceae bacterium | reverse complement strand
GCAGCGCCTGATCGAGGCCGGCCTGGATGAAGAGGGCATACCCAGTCTCGGTGGTCTCTTCGAGGCCGCCGAACGCGGTCTGCTGGCCAGTCTGATCGGCCAGGGCGAGATCGATGACGACGAGTCGCAGACGGTGATCGCAGAGCTCAAGAACCTTATCGACCGGCATGGCGAGGATGCCATGGCCGAAGACTTTCTGGGGAGCCCCTGATCCTGCACCGAGGCATCGCGGCGCTCGGCCCGAACAGGGATAAACTGCGAGCGACGCAGCATGCCCTGGCACCATCACCGACGCCCAGAATAATGTGCAAACCCGGATGGCCCCCACTATCCGGAAGACGGTGACACCCGCGAGATTATGTCCCCGACAGCAACAACGAGAAGGTAATGACGGACAAACCAACGACCCAAAACATGGCGGTATTCTGCGATTTCGAGAACGTGGCGCTGGGCGTCGAAGACGCAAGATACGCCGCGTTCGATATCAAGAAGGTCCTGGAACGCATCCTGCTCAAGGGCAATATCGTTGTCAAAAAGGCCTATTGCGACTGGGAGCGCTACAAGAAGTTCAAGGCCGCGATGCATGAGGCGGCCTTCGAGCTGATAGAGATCCCGCATCTGCGCCAGTCGGGCAAGAACTCGGCCGATATCCGCATGGTCGTCGACGCCCTCGATCTCTGCTACACCAAATCGCATGTCGACACCTTTGTCATCATAAGCGGCGACTCCGACTTCTCACCCCTGGTCAGCAAGCTGCGCGAAAACAACAAGCTGGTCATCGGTGTCGGGGTAAAGCAATCCACGTCGGATCTGCTGATGGCCAGCTGCGACGAGTTCATCTATTACGACGATCTGGTGCGCGACAGTGAGAAGCCCCGACGGACGCGGCGCAAGAGCACGGCAAAGAAGGCCAATGCCAAGAAGGCCACCAGCAAGAAGCCCGCGGCCGAGAATGCGGAAGAGGAGCACAAGCGGCAGGGGGCGATCGATCTGGTGATGGAGACCGTCGAAGACCTGTTCGAGGAGCGCGGCGAAGAGGAAAAGGTCTGGGGCTCGATGGTCAAGCAGGCCCTCAAGCGCCGTCAACCCGGCTTCAGCGAGACCTACCATGGTTTCCGCAACTTCGGCCAGCTGCTCGAAGAGGCACGGGACCGCGAGTTGTTGGAACTCGAGCACGATGAGAAATCCGGCGGCTACATCATCCGGGGCTATTCCCACGACGATTAGTGATTGGCGCCGAGGTCGGCGGAGGCTCTCCGCCATACTCCGTCGCGATGAGGCCCTCGCCATGCAAACTGGCGCACAGTGATCGGTCAAAGAGTCTCTGCGCGACGCCCATGCTCGTCCTGACGAATGTCTCAAAGCGCTTTGACGCGACAGTCGCGCTCGAGCCAACGTCGCTCTCGATCGCGACGGGTCGAACGACGGCCCTGATCGGGCCGAGCGGCTGCGGCAAGACCACCCTGCTGCGACTCATGTTGGGGCTGACCTGGCCGGATGAAGGCGAGGTCCGATTCGACGGACAGCCCCTGACCCCCGGCAACTTGATCGCAGTGCGGCGTCGTCTGGGTTATGTGATCCAGGAAGGCGGTCTGTTTCCCCATCTCACCGCACAGCAGAACGTGACGCTGCTCGCTGATTACCTCAAATGGCCCACCGGGCGTATCGACGGGCGCATTGAGGAACTCGCACGCCTGGTACACATCGACCCCGGACTCCTCTCACGCTATCCGACCCAGCTCTCCGGCGGGCAAAGGCAACGGGTCGCCCTGATGCGCGCGCTGATGCCCGACCCTGAGGTCCTGCTGCTCGACGAGCCGCTCGCCGCACTCGATCCCATGATTCGCTACGACCTGCAGGAGGAACTCCGCGTTATCTTCGACACCCTGGGCAAGACCGTCGTGCTGGTGACCCATGACATCGCAGAGGCGGTATTCTTTGCCCACGAGATCGTCCTGATGCGTCGGGGCGTTATCGTGCAGAGCGGCTCTCCGCGGGATCTGATCGAGCGACCCGCGAACGCGTTTGTCGAGCGCTTCCTGCGCGCGCAGCGCCAGCTAAGGCTCGCCGGGGATGGACAGTGAAGACGCTCCTGCACGCGATTATCTGGCTCGGCCTGCTTGGCCTGCCGGTATATGCCGAGACCGTCGTGGTCGGCTCCAAGAAATTCACCGAATCGGTGATCCTGGGTGATATCGCGGCACAGCTGATGCAAGCCAGTGAGATCGAGGCGACCCATCGCCGGGAGCTCGGCGGCACCCGGGTGCTCTGGGGCGCGTTGATCTCGGGTGAGATCGACGTCTATGCAGAATACAGCGGGACCCTGCGCAACGAGATCCTGGCGGGCGCGTCTATCACCGACGGCCAAGACCTGGCGGCGGCGCTCGCGCAATTCGGCGTACGCATGACGCCTGCACTCGGCTTCAACAATACCTACGCCATCGGGATGATTGCAGAGACCGCAGATGCGCTGGGCATCGCCCGGATATCCGACCTGCGCCAGCACCCCAGCCTCGCGTTCGGCTTCTCCAATGAGTTTATGGATCGGGAGGATGGCTGGCCTGGCCTGCAGCAGCACTATCGCCTGGCACAGCGCCAGGTGCGTGGGATGGATCACGATCTGGCCTATCGCGCCCTGGTCGCGGGCCAGATCCAGGTCACCGATCTCTACAGCACCGACGCCGAGATCCGTTATTACGGTCTGCGCGTATTGCAGGATGATGCCGCTTTCTTCCCCGACTACCGGGCCATGCTGCTCTACCGTGCAGACCTGGCCGAGCGTGCGCCGGCGGCGGTGGTCGCCCTGTCGCGCGCGGTCGGCCGGATCTCTACCGAGCGCATGTCCGCGATGAATGCCCGGGTCAAGTTGGACCAGATGGCCGAGCGCGAGGTCGCGGCTGCGTTTCTCCGAGAGGAGCTGGGGATCCATTCTGCGGTCAGCGCCGAGGGCGTCATGGCCAGACTCTGGCGGCATACCCACGAGCACCTTACCCTGGTCGGGATCTCGCTCGCGGCAGCGATCCTGATCAGCATACCACTGGGGATACTGGC
>JASFJQ010000417.1:0-3051 GCA_050121305.1 Chromatiaceae bacterium | reverse complement strand
TGGCTTTTTCGGCTGCCGCTTCAGGGCAGTCTGGGTGCGCTTTCACTCGGGGCCTTGCTGTTCATCATCGCCAGCACAGGCCTTGGTCTACTCATGTCGACCTTCCTGCGTACGCAGATCGCTGCGGTCTTCGCGACAGCCATAATAAGTACCATTCCCACCATCCTGTTTTCCGGCATGTTGGTGCCCGTGTCATCCCTGAGCGGCGCGGCCAGGGTTATGGGTTTTGGCTTCCCGAGCGCCTGGTTCAACCACATCAGTATTGGCACCTTCACCAAGGGTCTGGCCTTGAACCATTTGTGGTTGGATTACCTGGTGCTTGCGGCCTTCGGGCTGGGCTTCTTCCTGCTCGGCCGCGCGCTATTGCCCGGCCAGGAGCGCTGAGATGCGGCTGGCAAACGTCTACCGATTGGGACTCAAGGAAATGATCAGCCTGCGCCATGACCCGGTGTTGGTCCTGCTGATCATTTATGCCTTCACTATCTCCATTGTCGCGCCGGCGCGTGGCGTAAAGCTGGAGCTATTGAACGCCTCCGTGGCGGTGGTCGATGAGGACCGCTCGCAGCTGTCTCGCCGCATCGCAGACAGTCTGCGCGAACCGTATTTTCAACCCGCGGTGCCGCTGGATATGCATGCCGTCGATGCCGTGCTGGATGCCGGTCACTATACTTTCGTAATCGATATTCCGCCCGCGTTTCAGGCAGATCTGACCGAGGGAAAGAGGCCGGCCGTGCAGGTCAACGTAGATGCGACAGCCATGGCCCAGGCCGGCGCAGGTGCGCGCTATATCGAGCAGGTCATGATCGACGAGGTCCGTGGTTATCTGGCGTCCCATCCCGTTGAGGCCAAACAACCGGTCACCGCCGTTATCCGACTGGCCTTCAACCCGAATGGAAATTCGACCTGGTTCATGGCGGTGATGCAAATGGTCAACATGAGCACGCTGCTCGGCATCCTGCTCACCGGGGCCGCGCTGATCCGCGAGCGAGAACACGGAACCATAGAGCACCTTTTGATCATGCCGCTTACCGCCGCCGAGATCATGTTGGCCAAGGTATGGTCCAATGCCCTGGTCATTCTGGCGGCCGCGACCTTGTCGCTGTTCGTGGTTCTCCGCGGCGTGCTGGGCGTGCCCATCCTGGGCTCCATACCCCTGTTTCTGATCGGGCTCGTTATCTACCTGTCGTCGCTGACCGCCATCGGGATACTCCTCGCTACGGTAGCCCGAACCATGCCGCAGTTCGGCCTCCTGTCCATCCCCGTGTTCCTTATCATGTATATGTTGTCAGGGGCGAACACACCGCTGGACGCTATGCCCGAGCTGCTGCAGCGCCTGATGTTGGCCTCTCCCACTACGCATTTTGTCGCCTTCAGTCAATCCGTGGTGTTTCGCGGCGCCGGGATCACTACCGTTTGGCCGGAACTGCTGGCCACCGCAGGTATCGGCGCATTGGCATTCATCGCGGCCGTGATGCGCTTTCGGCGGACTGTGACTCTTACACAGCCTTAACCTCAATGGCACTTACTTATTGCGCCAGGCAAAGCTTGGTAAAGGGGGAAGTCATGTAGAAGGACAGCCATGATGGAAACCTTTTTTGCGACCCAGCAGGTGAGAGTCCTGACCCGGCAAAGGCTGGCCACCAGCCGGAACCGAGTGTTGCGTGGTCCGGGGGCGACCCCGGCTGCGAAGCGTACACAGGGTGCCTGCAGGCTGCGTGATTGAGCCTCGAAAGTGACATTGTTGCGGAGCCGACGTTGTTAAGTTTGCGGAAGGCAGCATGAACTACCCCGAACAGGCCTGGGGTAGGGATTCCGCCGGGGTCTAAGAGCGGGGCATGCAGGCAAGGGTCGCCCAGGAACCTGGGAGGTCTCGCTTTCTCCACCCCAAGAGGCGGTGCGGGCGCCGCGGTAGTAAGTAGTCCAGGCCCCGGGGGGCGTCTCGGCCCGGGGAGCGAAGAGAGGCAGCGGGTGGTACCGCCAAGCGAAGGCAACGAAGTGCGGCGGGATGGGGAGCGAGAAGTCGGAGTCCACTGATAGTACTGCGGAAGTCGGGGAACCCACCCCAGGGGACCCGGTGAAGGGAAGCGGTGGACCGGACGATGGGGCTTCTTGAGGGACAGATGACTGGGACCTTGGGCCGAGAGATCATCTCAACACGACAAGAGAAGCTAGCGGAACTGGCTCGGATTGAGCCGAAGCGGGTACTGACGACGTTGGCGCATCACATCGACGAGGTGTGGCTGCGCGAAGCGTACCGGCGCACGCGCAAGGACGGCGCGGTGGGGATAGACGGCGTGACGGCTGCGCAGTACGAGGCCGAGTTGGAGGCGAACCTTAAGAGCCTGCTCGAACGGTTCAAGTCCGGACGGTATCGGGCGCCGGCGGTGCGGCGGGTCCACATTCCGAAGCCGGGAAAGGCGAAGAAGACGCGTCCCATCGGCATACCCACGCTGGAGGACAAGGTGCTCCAGCGGGCGGTGCTGATGGTGCTGGAGCCGATCTATGAGCAGGACTTTCTGGACTGCTCGTACGGTTTCCGGCCGGGGCGTAGTGCCCACCAGGCGCTGGATGCGCTGTGGCGGGGACTGATGACGATGGGCGGTGGCTGGATCATCGATCTCGACATCCAGAGCTTCTTTGACGACGTCGATTGGGATCACCTTCGGCGATTTCTGGACCAACGGGTGCGTGACGGCGTGATCCGACGCGCGATTGGTAAGTGGTTGAACGCCGGGGTCATGGAATCCGGTGAGGTCAGTCACCCGGAACGGGGGACGCCTCAGGGCGGTGTGGTTTCCCCGCTGCTCAGTAACCTCTATCTGCACGAAGTGCTCGACGTATGGTTTGAGCACGAGGTCAAGCCGCGACTGCGGGGGCGGGCCTTCGAAGTCCGTTTCGCCGACGATGCGGCATTGGTCTTCGAACGGGAAGAGGACGCGCGGCGGGTGTTGGCGGTGCTGTCGAAGCGCTTCGCCAGGTATGGACTACGCCTGCATCCGGAGAAGACCCGCTTGGTGGACTTTCGCAGTCCGCCGCGACGTGGGCAGGACG
>JASFJQ010000416.1:0-3058 GCA_050121305.1 Chromatiaceae bacterium | reverse complement strand
CGGGTTACCCTGGATCAGCGCCAGGCCAAGACCCAGCAGTGGCGTCATCAGCGGTGCGACCAGCATCGCGCCGATCACCACCGCGGCAGAGTTCTGCATCAGGCCAACGGCGGCCATGGTTGTCGACAGCACCATCAGGGCGAGGAAGTCGAAATTCCACGCCGCACTGGACTGAACCCGGTCCACGAGCGCGATCCGATCGTCGCGCTCGATCTGCGGCACGATCCGCCGGACGCCTTCCTCCACGATTTCCTTCAGCGGATTGGCAATCGGTTTGGCGGCGATGGTGATGACGACCGTTGCATCCTTGCCGTACTTCGTGACAACGCCCGGTTTGAATTGGCCACGCGGTGCCCCGACGACGAGTAGGTCGTGATGGTGTTCCTGCCACACCCGGCCAATGCCTTCGTGGATCTTGTTGTCTATCACCACCCGACGGGTCAACGGCGGGAGGTCCTTGCCCAGGGAGCGTGTGAGCACACGCTGCAGTCGCCGCTCGCCGACGCGCCGCGAATCAAAGCCCACGTCCGGGTTGACATGCAGCGCGGTGCAGGTGCCATTCGGGACCGCGGCCAAACTGGCGCCTACGCGCAACGCCATCCTGCCATTCTCATCGCTGGCCGTCGCCACGAGGACTCGCGATAACGGGTTGCCCGCCTCGAGTCCGTGGCAGAGGACGGTCTCGCAGGGGAGATAGCGGAGGAACAGTCGTCGCTCGCCGACCAGTTCCATGTCGGACATGTCAGCGAGGTTCTTGCGGGCGAGGGTGAGAAGCTTGACATGCCTCTCGCCCAACTCGTCCAGTACCAGCTTCCGAAGCGAAGCCAAACTCGTGAAATCGACGCGCTTGAGCCGGGCATGAATGACCGCAATCCCGTTGTCGACTTCGCCACTCTGGTCAGTTGTCCGACGCGGGCCGACCGTCAACTCCGGAGAAGCCGTGATGCATTGGAAGACTTCGCGCAGGGCCTCGGGAGCGTTCGCCGGCACGGGCTCGTCGAGCGGCACCTCCACAATCCGATTCGCGGTGCCCGGTGCACGCTGCAGAAACAGGAGGTCGAGCCGACGCGAGGTAGCCAGGCGCAGCGCCCACTGTACCTGGAGACTTGCATCCAGGTCCGGGCCCAGCAGCGCAACCAGTGTGCCGGGCGATTTCTCGTTCATGTAGCCACTTTTTCTAGCAGTCTGTGCGGCATCGGATCAGGACGGCGGGCTTCGACCTTCATATTCGGGGGCGAGAGTGCGGCAATCACGTTCCAGAGATTGGTCTGGAGCCCGATTTCCGTGGCCGCTCGAACCACCTTACTGGCAGCCCGCTGATGCGTCTCGCCATTTCGCGCCAACGGAGTGAATGGGACAGACGTGCGCGGGACAGAGGTCGAAGGGTCTGTGATCCCCGCAGGCCGGTCCCCAAGACCGCGTCTAGAACGCCAGTCGCGCCCTCACGCCAAACACCCAGACCGTGTCCTCATCCGGATTCAGCGCCGGGTCGATCAGCAGCTGCGCGCTCGGTGTAATCGCAATTTCGTCGGCCAGCTGCCAACGGAAATAGACCTCTGCGGCGTATTGATCATTCAGATCAGCGCCGAACAGGGCATCGTTAGGTTCGCCCCAGTTGACGCCGAATCCGAGCTGGTGGCCCGATCCCAGCAATTCGAGGCCGCCAGGCGTGTACCCGCCACCAATGCTGACAGAACGCTCCAGGAGGCTGCCGCTATCCTCAGCCCACCCGGCCCGCACGAAAGCCAGCCATTCCGCGCCCACCGCGTGGTTGAAGGAGAGTACGCCGCCCCAGCCGTCCTCGATCCCCAAGGCGTCGCGCTCATCCGCGTGCCAGAGGGTCAGGTGAACGTTGTTGAGGTAGTAGGCCTCCTGCGAGGCGCCGGTCCATCCGATCTCGAAATGCTTGAAGAACTCGCTTTCGTCGAAGAAGGTGTCGAATCCTTCCAGGGGATCGGTGGCGTCCGCATTCTGGTCGACGAGGCCGGCGATGGCGTAGACGGACTCCGTCAGCCAGGCGCCGCCCGCGAACCCGAGTGCGCCATCGCTGGGCAGGTCGAGGGCGCCCACGCCTATGCTCAACGCGTACTGGAAGAAGTCCGTCCAGGGGCTGACCAGCGGGAAGACGTCGACGTAATCGCTGATGTCCAGGTAACCGCCGACCGTCTCGTACTTGCCGCCTTGAAAGTTCTGGTTCCAGTAGAGCGTGTTGAGACGCCACCCCTCATCGTTGTATGGCAGGTTGGAGATTCCGGCATAGCCCAGGCTCTCGCCGAGGAAGCCACTCGGACCCGTATTGGTGAACTCGCGCGTATGTTCGACCAGGAACACCACGTTGCCGGGGTGAGTCGTGCCGCGGCCGAACGCTTCCCAGACACCACTGAAGCGAAAGATACCGCCCGCCACGTCCTTGTCGGCGTCAGCCAGGCGGTCGCTGGCCCTCAGGTAGACCGAGTTGTACTCGGCCCCGAAGGCAAACCCGTGCTTTTGTTGAAGGCTGTCCTTCCACTCATACCAGGGATCCAGGAATCCGAGTTCGATAGGCGTGTCTGTCTGCACGCGATCCGACTCGAGGCGGTTCGCCGGAGCGTCCGGCCCGCCGAAACCGCGGGACTCCGTTTCCCTGTCGGCGTCATCCGTTTGGGTGGGAGGTTCGGGGCCTTCCGCGAGGGCGGTCTGAGCACACACCAGTACCGATGCCACCGCGATAAAGAGGCGGGAAGAGAACCCCCGGCGAGTCATGGGTCTTTCGAAGCTCGTTTTCATGCCTGCCAATCCCGAATCAATACCGCGATCTGCTGTGGATCGTCCCCGTACCGCGGCGGCGGTGTCGCGGCAGCCGGTGCATTGACACCGGCTGCCACAACCTTGCCGGACAGATCAGGCTTCTTTTACATTTGCTCGCACGTTGAAGCTTTCAGAGCCAAACCACTCCAGCATCCGTACGTTGACGTCGTCCGGGTGATCCAGCATGGACCAATGGCCGCCTTGAATGAATTCAATACGGCACTCAGCATCCACACGTGAAGGAGTATCAATGGCCTGGGTCGGCCACAAG
>JASFJQ010000415.1:0-3066 GCA_050121305.1 Chromatiaceae bacterium | reverse complement strand
GGTGCGGCCGAGCTTGGTCTGGAGATCGGCGAGAACGGGCGGGCCAGTGGTCGTGTGTCCCTGGGGCCCGAGCAGGCCGGCGGGCGTGTGCTGGGTGGAGAGCTCAAGGCCGAATTTCCCGACCTGAACTTGATTGCCGGCTTCGTGCCGGCCCTGGATGCGGTGCAGGGCAGCCTGCAGGCCGATATCACGCTGGGCGGAACACTGACTGGGCCACAGCTGCGCGGCGGTCTTCAGATCGCCGATGCGCAGGCACGCGTGCCGGCAGCAGGGATTCTGCTGAGCGATATCGACTTGACCGTTCGGGGCGAAGGCGCAGACCCGCTGCAGGTAACGGGTCGGGTGCAGTCAGGCGAGGGGCGTATTTCGCTCGACGGTGCCGTAGACCTGGCCGCGCCCGGCGGTCCGGGCGTCGACCTGGGTATTCGCGGCGAGGCCTTCGAGGCGGCGCGCCTGCCGGAGGTGCTGCTGTTGGTCTCCCCCGACCTGCGCATCCAGGGTAACGGGCCCTATCGGCTGTCCGGCGTGTTGCGCATCCCGCAGGCGACCATAGAGCTCAAGGAGTTGCCGAGCGGCACGGTCTCACTGTCGGATGACGAAATCGTGATCGGTGAACAGGCACAGGCCCAGCCCGCGGCGGGCAATCGGAATCTCGACGCCAAGGTGCGTGTGGAACTGGGGGACAAGGTCAGCTTCAAGGGCTTCGGCCTGCGCACCGGGCTGTCGGGCGCGGTGGACGCCACGGTCGACGCCAGCGGTACCAGTGTCGACGGCAAGATTGAACTCCGCGAAGGCGTCTACAAGGCCTACGGGCAGGACTTGACAATCGAGCGGGGCAGAATCCTTTTTGCCGGCCCGGCGTCGAATCCCGATGTGGACCTGCGAGCGCTGCGCGTCTCGAAAGACGGGCAGGTGAAGGCCTACCTGGGGCTGAGTGGACTGCTGGCGGAACCGCAGACGCGGTTGTATAGCGAGCCTGCCCTGCCCGAGCCGGAGGTGCTCTCCTATCTGCTGACCGGTCGCGGACTCGACGAGGCGGGGCAGAACGAAGGGTCGTCGATCGCCGAGGCCGCGCTGTCGCTCGGTCTCTCGAAGACTGAACCGCTACTGCAGGACATGAGCGAGCGCCTCGGCATCGACGAGCTGCGTTTTGAGGATGGTGCGGAGGGACTGGAGGGTGGTTCCGTGGTCCTGGGCAAGTATCTCAATCCCGACCTCTACCTCGGGTATGCGCAGGGTCTGTTCAACCCCGAGGGCGCAGTGCTGCTGCGCCTGCGCCTCAGCGACAAAGTGGACGTGGAGAGCCGATCGGGGACAGAGCAGTCCGTCGATCTCTTTTATCGGATCGAGCACGATTGAGTCCCCCCGGCGAATGCCGCGGATCCTGGCGGGCACGCCACACTCATGGCGAGATTGGCCGCAACACCCACCCCCGGGCGAATGGGACTCCCAAGAAAACGAAAGCGGGCGGCTGGCCGGGTTACACTTCCGTGTCGGCGCGTGCAATAAGATAGCCTGAGAGGCCGCGCCGAGAGGTGGTTTTATTCTTTACAGTATGAAGTTCCAGTGGTTGGCATTCGCGCTGGTCATTTTAGCGGGTGCCGTCGTCAGATTCTGGGGCTTGGGCGAGGCCTCGCTCTGGCTGGATGAGGCCGCCAGCGTTCAGTTTGCTGGGCTGCCTTGGTCGACGCTGTGGCTGACTGGCTACGACAATGCCCCGCCGCTCTATTACTCGGTCTTGAAAGTTGTGCTGTCCGTCAGCGACAGCGAGTTCGCCGTGCGCCTGCCGAGCGTCGTATTCGGGGTGCTCACCATTTCGGTTGTCTACTGGGCCGGGCTGCTCGTCGCCGGTGCTTGGGGTGCATTGGCCGCCGCGCTAGTTTTTGCCCTCTCTGCGGCGCAGGTGGAGTATAGCCAGGAGGCGAGGGCATACAGTCTGCTGGTTTTGGCGCTGGCATTGGCCTTGGTGGGGCTGCTGTGGTTCTTCCGTCAGGAAATGAAGCGTGATGGCGCAACGGATTCGGGGGTAGCGCGCTCGCAGCAAACTGCCGGCCTGATCCTCTACGCTCTCGGTATTCTGATTGCGCTGTATACGCATAACATCGCAGTTTTCTTTGTCCTGGTTGCGCAGCTGGCCTTCGCATTTCACTGGACGCTCAACGCCGGGGACCGCGTGCGTCTCGCCGTCGCCTGGTTGGTCGCGAACGGTGTCGTTTTCCTGTTGTGGCTCCCGTGGCTATACATCATCCTGACTGAGCTGCTCGGTAACGGCAGCCTCGCCTGGCTTTCCCAGGCCGGTGCGGAAGAGGCTTTACAAACCTGGCGGGACGTTCAGGGTTTCGCCTTTGTATGGCGTGGCCAACCTTGGTTGGACATTTCGCTGGGGGTGCTGTGCCTTATCGGCGCCTACCGCCTGCGCAGGAAACCCTCGGTGGTAGTTGTCTTGCTGCTGGTCAGTGTCCTCGGTCCACTGCTGATCTGGTTGATCGGATACGTCCAGCCAATCTACATGGAAAAATCGATCATCTGGAGTTTCCTTGGGACGGCGATATTGATCGGCGCCGGCGTGTCTGTCTTCAAGGCGCCCTACGGTCTGTTGGTAATGTTGCTCTTGGGCCTGATCTCGGCACGCTCAGCAACCTCCTTTAATGCTCTTGGATTTACACAAGACGAAGATTGGCGGAGCGGTTTCGCCGCCTGGCGGCAGCAGATAATCCCCGGTTCAGAAGGTGAGGCGGCGCTATTCTGTAGCCCATCCGTCGCTGTCGGGATGCTCTACTATGCGCGCAAGGAACGCGAATTGCCGCCACTGCTCGCCTGGGGATCCACCGATGACGGGGCTGGTATTGCCCTGCTGTTAGATCGATCTGGGCGGTCCCTTGCATCAAGTCAGCGAGGTTGGCTGGCGGAGATCCCGCATGATCTGTTTTTGTGGAAGCGGGGTAACATCGATGAAGGAAGAAGGCTGCTTCCCCCGCTTCCAGAGCAGGGCCGTTGGCGAGAGCCGGTTTGGCGGCGGCTGTCGGTCGTCTTTTCTCATTGTCCCGAAGATAGCTTAGGGGCGCT
>JASFJQ010000414.1:0-3078 GCA_050121305.1 Chromatiaceae bacterium | reverse complement strand
CGTCCCGACCCTGATCTTGCATGCCCGAGACGACCCGTTCGTGTTCGCCGATACGCCGCCGGAGGATAGCGAGCTCCCGGCACAGGTCTGGCTAGAGATCCCTGACCGCGGCGGGCATGTCGGATTCGTCGGCGGCCGGGTGCCCGGCTGGGCCGATTATTACGCCGATCGACGGATCGCAGAGTGGATGACAGACCCGCTGCCCGCCTGACCTCGGGTAGCGGGCCCAGGGGGCGGCGGGGCCGGATCAACCGCCGCGGGCGGCGGACGACAGGTCCCAGAGCGGCAGAAAGACGCCCAGCGCCAGTACAGCCACCAGTACGCCGATCACGGTGATCAGGATGGGCTCGATCGCATCGGAGAGTCGCTTGAGTTCGAACTCCACCTCGGCCTCGTAATGCTGCGCCGTCTCCTGCAGCAGGTGATCCAGCGCACCGGTCTCCTCACCGACCGCAAGCATCTGCAGGACCAGCGGCGTGAACAAGCCAGTAGAGGCCGCCGTCCGCGATACCGTGCCGCCCTTCTCGATACCGCTGCGCATATTCTGCACCTGCTGGCCGACATAGGCGTTATCGACGACGCCGGCAACGACGCTCAGCGCCTGCACCAGCGGCACACCGGAGCGGATCGTGAGTGCCAGTGATTGCGCGAATCGCCCGAGTACCGCCTTGCGCACGATGCCGCCCACCAGCGGGGCATTCAGCAGGAAGGCCGACCAGACGATCTGGCCGTTCGTACTGCGCGTCCAGGCGCGGAACGCAAACAGCGTGCCGAGCATGGCGATCAGCAAGACAGGCCAGTAGGTCACGAAGAACTCAGACGTCCAGAGCAGCAGCCGGGTCATGAATGGCAGCTCGGCGTTATAGCGGGCAAACGCGTCGGCAAAGGTCGGGATGACCCAGATGTTCATAATCGTCAGGGCGACCGCGATGGCCCCGAACACCACCATCGGGTAGCGAACCGCCGCGGCGATCCGCTCACGGGTATTCTTCTCGATCTCCAGATAGTCGGCCAGATGACCGAACGCCTCTTCCAGCTTACCGGTGTTCTCGCCGACCCGTACCAACGCGACGAACAGTGGCGAGAAGACCTTGGGATGCCGGGCCAGGGCGGCGTGCAGCTCGCGGCCACCCTGGAGCTGGCGGTGCACGTCTGTCAGCGTCTCGGCAAGCGTCGGATTGTCGGTGGTGTCCGCCAGGCCGCGCAGACCCTGCAGGATCGGTACCCCGGCGCGTGACAAGGTACGCAGCTGGCGCGCGAGCATCACGACCTCGGTCAGGTTGACCTTGGGCTTGGTCAGATGGATCCGGCGATCCTTGCGCGGGTTGGCCAGCGCCCTGAGCGGCAGGATCCGGATCGGCGTCATCCCCCGGCGCAACAGCTGTTCGGCGACCAACTGTTCTGTGCCGGCCTCGAGCTCCCCCTGAATCGGGCTGCCGTCGCTACTGCGTGCTGTATAGGTGAAATTCGGCATGGCTTCGGCTTATGCCCTAGCAGGTTAGTGGTCCGCGTCTCCACTGACGCGCATCACCTCGGCCAGGCTAGTCTGGCCCGCGCTCGCTATCTCGAGCGCGGCAGTGGCGATCGGCTTGAAGTGCGGATCGGTCTTCGCGGCGACGGCGAAACCGTCGATGTCCTGATTACGCAACGCGATCAGCAGGTCACCACGTATCTCCAGCAATTCGTAGACACCGATGCGGCCACGATAGCCCGTATGATTGCAGCGATCGCAGCCGCTACCCTGCTTGAAGCCTAATTCAAGGCCATCGTCCCGCTGCTGGCGCGACAGCCAGGCCGCTTCGTGTTCATCGGGCACATGGGTCACGGCGCAGTGGCGACACAGGCGACGCACCAGGCGCTGCGCCAGGACCGCCTCCAGCGCCGTCGCGATCAAATAGCCCGGCGCCCCCATGTCGATCAGTCGGCTGATGGTACCGATCGCGCTGTTGGTGTGCAGCGTGGAGAGCACGAAATGTCCGGTGATCGCCGCGCGCAGACCGATCTGCGCGGTCTCCAGGTCACGCATCTCGCCGACCAGGATCACATCCGGATCCTGGCGCAGCGCGGTGCGCAAGACGCGGGCAAAGCTCAGCCCGATCTGATCGTGCACCTGGACCTGATTGACCCGCGGCAGCCGATACTCGACCGGGTCCTCGACGGTGATGATCTTGTGCTGTGGCGTATTCAACTCGTTCAATCCCGCATACAGCGTGGTCGTCTTACCGCTGCCGGTCGGACCCGTGACCAGCAGCATCCCGTGCGGGCGGCGGATGATCTCCCGCAGGCGGTCACGCATCCCATCCGGTACGCCCAGCTCCTCGAAGCTCAGGATGCCCGATGTCTGATCCAGCAGACGCATTACCACCGCCTCGCCGTAGGCCACCGGCATGGTCGACAGACGGACATCCACCTGATGGTTCTTGACCTTGATCTGGAATCGGCCGTCCTGCGGCAGACGCTTCTCCGAGATATCGAGATTGGCGAGCAGCTTCAGACGCTGGACCAGTGCCGGCGCGATGCGGACCTCGTTCATTACCCGTTCGTGCAGCACGCCATCCACACGCTGGCGGATGCGCAGCAGGCGCTCCTCGGGCTCGATATGGATATCCGACGCGTTGTGCTGGACGGCATCGTCGAACAGTTTCTGCAGCAGGCGCACGACTGGGGCGTCGTCGGCCCCACTGGCAGTCAGCATCTGCTGCAGGTCGACATCGCCCTCGGCGAGTTCCTGATGGAGCTCGCCGGCCAGCTCACTGAGATCCTCCTGATCCTGATACCAGCGCCCCAGCATGCGCAGCAGGTCGGCCCCGCGCACCACCGCCTGCCGAACCCGTTTCTTCAACAGTCGGCTGGCCTCGTCGTAGGCAAACAGATCGGTCGGGTCGGCCATGCCGAGCAACACCTCATGCTCGCGATCCTCCAACACGACCATACGGTAGCGGCGGGCCACGGTCTCCGGCAGCAGGCGTACCACTTGGCTGTCGACCCGGAGATTGAGCACATCGACGAACTCGATCTGGAGCTGCTGGGACAGGAACTCCAACAGCCGCATCTCATCGATCACGCCCATATCGACCA
>JASFJQ010000413.1:0-3079 GCA_050121305.1 Chromatiaceae bacterium | reverse complement strand
CCGGAGATTGTCGCCGAGGCCCTGAAACTCCTGGATCGACTGGCGGGCGAGGGTCTCGCTATCGAGCTCGACGAAGGCCTGGTGGGTGGCGCGGCCTATGACGCAATGGGTACGCCGCTGCCAGCGGCAACGCTCGCGATGGCGAAAGAGGCCGACGCCGTGCTGCTCGGGGCCGTCGGCGGGCCGAAGTGGGAGCCCCTCGAGATCGCGCTGCGCCCCGAGAAGGGACTCCTCGGTCTGCGTGCGGGCCTTGGCCTATTTTCCAATCTGCGCCCTGCAATGCTGTATCCGCAGCTGGCGGACGCCTCCAGTCTGCGGCCCGAGATCGTCGCCGGGTTGGACATCATGATCGTGCGTGAACTGACCGGCGGCATCTATTTCGGTCAGCCACGCGGTATTCGCACGCTCGACGACGGCGAGCGCGAGGGGTTCAATACCCTGGTTTACGCTGAACACGAGATCGAGCGTATCGTGCGTTCGGCCTGCGACATCGCGATGAAGCGGGGCAAACGCCTGTGCTCTGTCGACAAGGCCAACGTGCTCGAGTGTACCGAGTTGTGGCGCGAAGTGGCGACGCGAGTCGTCGAGCGCGAGTATCCCGAGATCGCGTTGACACACATGTATGTGGATAATGCCGCGATGCAACTGGTCCGGTGGCCCAAGCAGTTCGACGTGATCGTGACCACCAATATGTTTGGCGACATCCTATCCGATGCGGCGGCGATGCTCACCGGCTCTATCGGTATGCTGCCGTCGGCATCCCTGAACGAAAAGGGTCAGGGTATGTACGAGCCGATCCACGGCTCGGCACCGGACATCGCCGGCAAAGGCGTAGCCAACCCACTGGCCACCTTGTTGTCCGTGGCGATGATGTTGCGCTACAGCCTCGACGAAGCTGAGTACGCCGATCGCATCGAGGCGTCCGTTACGCGAGTCCTCGATCAGGGTCTGCGCACCCCGGATATCATGTCGGAGGGTCTCACCGAGGTGAACTGCGAGGGCATGGGTGACGCCGTGGTCGCGGCGCTGTGATAGGCGTTTTTCACTACTGTGGGTACAGCGCGTTTCCGCGTTTGCCCATTGTGGTCAATACAGGCTGGGTAGGGTAGAGATGAGACGAGTAGGCTTTGTAGGTTGGCGTGGCATGGTCGGTTCCGTGCTGATGGAGCGCATGCGCGAGGAAAACGACTTCGCGCAGATCGATGAACCGATCTTCTTTACGACCTCGCAGGTGGGTGAGCCCGGACCGGACATCGGCCGAGATGTACCGGCCCTGCAAGATGCCAAAGACCTAGCGGCGCTGGCGCAGATGGATGCGATCGTGACCTGCCAGGGCGGCGATTACACCAAGGCGGTGTTCCCCGAGCTGCGCAAGGCCGGCTGGAAGGGCTACTGGATCGACGCCGCCTCGGCGCTGCGCATGGACAATGACGCGGTCATTATCCTCGACCCAGTGAACCAGAAGGTGATCGACCAGGCGCTGGCCGAGGGAAAGCGGGACTTCATCGGCGGCAACTGCACGGTGAGCCTGATGCTGATGGCGCTCGGCGGCCTGTTTAACGCGGATCTGGTGGAGTGGGCGACCTCGATGACCTATCAGGCCGCATCCGGCGCCGGCGCGAAGAACATGCGGGAGCTGCTGGGTCAAATGGGCGTGCTGCATGACAGTGTCGCCCATCTGCTGGCCGATCCCGGATCGGCAATCCTCGATATCGACCGCAAGGTCACCGAGACCTTGCGCAGCCCGGCCTATCCGATCGAGAACTTCGGCGTGCCACTGGCGGGCAGCCTGATCCCATGGATCGATGTGGCCCTGGAAAATGGTCAGAGCAAGGAGGAGTGGAAGGCGGTCGCGGAGACCAACAAGATCCTTGGCAGGAGCGACCGACCGATCCCAATCGACGGCACCTGCGTGCGTGTCGGTGCAATGCGCTGCCATAGCCAGGCGTTGACGATAAAGCTCAAGCGGGCCGTTCCGCTCGACGAGATCGAGCAGATTCTCGACGAGGCGAACGCCTGGTCGAAGGTGGTGCCAAATGATCGCACACAGACCATCCGCGAGCTGTCGCCCGCACGCGTCACCGGCACCTTGTCGATTCCCGTCGGGCGACTGCGCAAGATGAACCTCGGCGACGAATTCCTGAACGCCTTCACCGTGGGTGACCAACTGCTGTGGGGTGCCGCAGAACCGCTACGTAGAATGTTGGGTATCCTGCAGCGTCAGTGACGCAGTTCACAACTTCCCGCGAGATTTTTCCAACAAGATGTTCGAAGGCGTTTAAGTCTTCGATCCGTCGGCCGTTAGTGGCATTGGTAGAAGATTTCGACTCGGCTATAGTAAGGCCGAAATAAATTCATCGATTAGTGGCCGCAGTGACCGGATCCAGATGGACCGGGCAGTCACCAGATCGGGGCGGCGAGGCACCTGAGGGGGGTTATTCATGGTCCGCAAGTTGGCATTAGCGGTTTCACTCGCACTGGGGACGGTCAGCGTCCCGGTCTATGCGCTGGGTCTGGGCGAACTCAGCTCGAAATCCACATTGAATCAGAATTTCGAGGGCAATATCCCACTGCTCTCGGTACTGCCCGAGGAACTCGACGGTGTGCGAGTCAATCTGGCGGATGCGGAGATCTTTGAACGTGCCGGTGTCGAGCGTCCCTTCTATCTCTCGCTTCTCCGGTTCGAACCGGCCCTGACCGACAGCGGTAAGACCGTCGTCCGGGTGACCTCCGAGTTTCCGATTCGCGAGCCCTTCCTGAACTTCCTGGTCGAGGTCAACTGGCCGAAGGGGCGGTTGGTCCGCGAATATACCGTGCTGCTCGATCCGCCGACGACCACCATGCGTCGAGCACCCAAGGTGTCGCCAGCGGCGACCCCGGCACGGACCGCGGTCGTGCCGTCACAACCCAGCGCTGCCGTCGCCGCCTCATCGGGGGGCACGACCCAGAGGGTCAGTGCGGCCGGTTCTGAGTATGGTCCGGTCAGGGCCAACGACACCGCATGGCGCATTGCCGAGGAGGTGCGGCCGAGCGGTGTCAGCATCGAGCAGACGATGATGGCCCTGCTCGAGGCAAACCC
>JASFJQ010000412.1:0-3087 GCA_050121305.1 Chromatiaceae bacterium | reverse complement strand
TGTCCAGACTCTTGACGCCCGGCCGGCCATCGATGCCTATGACATTGAGATTGACGCGGTAGCTTCTCTCGAGGTCAGTGGTGGCGAACAGATGGCTCATCAGCGCTGCCTTGTCCACGCGATTGGAACGCGGAACAATCACAAGACGCGTCGGGTTCTCATGGTCGGACTCGTCGCGCAGATCCTGCACCATGGGCAGCTTCTTTGACTGCATTTGCTGGGCAATCTGTTCCAGGACGCGGGAGCCGGAGGTCTGGAACGGTAGCGCAACGACGACAATTTCACCGGCCTCCTCTGTCCAGACGGCCCGCACGCGAAGCGCGCCGCGACCCGTTTCATAGAGGCTGATGATCTCCTCGCGCGGCGTGATGATCTCGCCGCCCGTCGGAAAATCCGGCGCCAGCACGTGCTCACAGAGCTCCCGCACGGTTGACCGGGGCTTCTCGAGAAGGCGCACCGTCGCCGCGATGATTTCCCGCAGGTTGTGCGGCGGGATATCCGTTGCCATCCCCACCGCGATACCGGTGGTCCCGTTGAGGAGCAAATTCGGCAAGCGCGCCGGCAGCACGGATGGCTCGTCAAGGGTGCCGTCAAAGTTCGGCACCCAATCCACGGTCCCCTGACCCAACTCGGAGAGCAGCGCATCCGCGTAGGGTGCCAATCGCGACTCGGTGTAGCGCATGGCCGCAAAGGATTTGGGGTCGTCCGGAGAACCCCAGTTACCCTGCCCGTCGATGAGCGGGTAGCGGTAGCTGAAGCCCTGCGCCATCAGCACCATCGCTTCGTAGGCGGCGCTGTCGCCGTGCGGATGAAACTTGCCGATAACATCGCCGACCGTGCGCGCCGACTTCTTGTACTTCGCACTGGCCTTCAGGCCCAACTCACTCATCGCGTAGACGATTCTGCGCTGCACCGGCTTCAGGCCGTCCCCGACGTTGGGTAGCGCGCGATCGAGAATCACGTACATGGAATAATCCAGGTACGCCTTCTCGGTGTACTGCCTCATGGAAACCTGTTCGATTCCCTCAGGGCCGATTTCAACATGTTCAGACATTATTCGACTCGAACTATCCAGTCAGGGCGAGCAAGGTACTATCCGGGGTCCGCCCGAGGGCGGTAGCGATCGTCCGGTCAAATTCAGCGCTGCCGGCTGCTAGTGTCCCGTCCCATTAATTCGCATGATTTCAGAGCCTACAGAAAGCTTCACGGTAAGGCGCTTTCCGCAGGGAATGCTGGTTGCATTTCCAAGGGATGCAACGCCGCTGTGAAGCTTTCTGTAGGCTCCCGCAGGGCGCGCCAGCCAAGGCCTCTGGCCGCGTTGCGCCTCTTGACAAGGACGAAGGCCATTGCCTGCGAGACGCGCCTTGCCAGAGACCCTGGCTGGCACGCTGAAATGATGCGAATTAATGGGACAGGACACTAGTTGACGTAGCTGCCGCGCAGGCCGACCAACTGCTCATTCAGGTTGACTATGGAGTTTGCCATATCAATGAGCAGTGTATGAATGGTTGTGGGGTTACTTTTGATCAAATCGGCGAACTGTTCCTTGGGTACTTTGACAACCGAGCAGCGCGTTTTCGCCATCACGGTCGCGGTGCGGTCAGCGTTGGTGAGCACCGCCATGGCGCCAAAGATTTCACCCTCTTCAATACCGCCCACCGTCACCCCGTCGACTACCACTTCCGCAGAGCCCTCGGTCAGATTGAACACGAAGTCCGCACGATCGCCCTGACGGATGATCACGTCGCCGGGATTGTAGATCTCGAAGCCCGGCGTGGCATGGGCATCGTCGTCGCTGAGCGCCGCAGTCAGTCGAAGCTGCATGCCGGACTGGGTGACGAGAAACCGGGTCCACAGCTTGGCCGCATCCGGGCTGGCAAAAACCCGCCGCATGAACTCCAGCGCGGGATATCCCGCCAGCGTGGCGCCGCTCTCGCTCGCGTAGCTCACCGCGATCTCCTGGTCGCCGGCGCCTGCGATATCGGGCAGCAGGAGATCCCCCTCATCAAGCAAAAACACGGTGCGGTCGCGGTAGCGGGCACTCAGCGAACCGCTGAGCACATGGTAGATCTTGTCCGTCTCGAGCCCCCGGAAGAGCGCGTTGTCGGTGGACTCAATTTCAAGGGGGATGGGCGGCAGATCAACGATTTCGAGGAGAGCCTTGACCAGGCGTTTCCCCTGCTGGTTCAGGACGAAGAAGTCCTGTGCGAGTTCGGCGTTGGCTAGCATTCCGTCATATCCCCTCCGCAGCCACGGTCCTGATGAGCGTTATTATTCGACCCGGCTGCCCTGCGATTCAGCCGCTATAGTAGCACTATTCACCGGGCTGAAAATGCCATTTTGCGCATCCTGGGAGACCGGTCGCAAACTACCACTGTCTCCCGGTTGTGCGTACCATGCAGCCTGCGGTCCAAAGTACGGAGAGCCTGGAGAGCCTGCGGTGCCGGATGTCGACGAAGCCATGGTCTGGGAGTGCCGGAGTTTCGCAGAGCTGAGCCCGGCGCAGCTCTACCGGATACTGAAACTCCGCCAGGATGTCTTTATCCTCGAACAGGACTGCCTCTATCCGGACATCGATGGTCTGGACCGGGAAGCACAACACATTTTTGTCCAGCAAGGCGATTCCTTGCTGGCTTATCTGCGCAGCCTGCCGCCGGGGCTCGACTATGGGGAATCCTCGCTAGGGCGCATTGTCGTCAGCCGGGCCGCACGCGGCAGACGGCTCGGCCGTGAACTGGTCCGGCGGGGAATCAGCTACAACCTCGGCCGCTGGCCCGGCGCGGGCATCCGCATTGGCGCCCAGGCCTACCTGGAGGCGTTTTATCTCGACATGGGCTTCGTGACGGATAGCGCCGTCTACGTCGAGGACGGCATTCCCCACATCAAGATGGTATTCGCGGGGAAGGCGTGAAATTCGTCATTCGCCTGGCAACCACTGTCGGCGCCCTGGCAATCGGCGAACGATGCCGGCTAGCCGCCATATCTCACCGATATTCGGAATTCTCGGCGAGAGATTGTGCGGTGTACGGGATTTTCAGACTAAGGCCATAGCCAAGGCTATGGCCGCAGGAGGAAAATTCTGTACAG
>JASFJQ010000411.1:0-3089 GCA_050121305.1 Chromatiaceae bacterium | reverse complement strand
CAGGCCGAACCCTAGCCGGCTTGTCGCACGGTTTTCTGTCGTGAGCGTACCGGGCTGCGCAGTTGGTGATCAGTGAAATTAGCGGGCTGGTCATCAGCGAATGCAGCAAGTACCTTCCGGATCTGAAAGAGCGACGCCCGCGCTGGATGCGCACCACGACCTCCGGTTGCCGAAAATTTGCCGCTTTCGCCCCGGGCGTATCTCACCGCGTCTCGCCAATCTTTGAGACAGACGCCGCTTAGCTGGAGGGCCTTGTGACGAATGGCTGATGATAAGCAAACAGCGACTTTCAATCCGGACCAATTGCGCGCCGAGGCCGCGGTGCGCAAGGCCGCCAATGGCGGCAATGCCGAGGCGCAGTTCCGACTCGGTGTGATGTATGGTAACGGTGACGGCGTCGGCCTGGACTACGAGCAGGCCCGACATTGGTTTGAGCGGGCAGCGGCGCAGGGGCACGAGAACGCGCTCATCACCCTGGCCTGGATGTTTGCCAACGGTACCGGCGTGGTCATGGACGAGGGCCGCGCACGCGAGCTGTATATCGCGGCGGCACAGCGCGGTTCGGCCAAGGCGCAGTACGTTGTGGGCACCATGTATCGGTTTGCGCAATATGGGGCGACAAGAGACATCGCGGAAGCGGTGAAGTGGTACTTGAAGGCCGCCGACCAGGGCATGCCGACGGCGCAGTTCGCATTGGGTCGCATGCTGATGGAAGGAAAGGGCGTGGTACGTGACGATGCGGCTGCAATGCAGTGGTTGTCACTCGCGCATGTGAACGGCAGCAAGCGCGCCGAAGACTACATAAAGACGCTGTTGAAACGTATGGATCCGGCCGAGGTGCGCGCAATCCGCGACCGCATGACCGAAAACGCCAAGTCAGCTGGCTGAGGCGACCGGCTTTCCGGCCTGGACACTGCGGATTTGCTCGACATCCGGCGGCACCGGGTGCATACGCTCGGCCAGACGCGTCGGGTCCTTCCCCATGCGTTTTTCATAGATCACCATGTAGGCCAGAACGCGCCGCAGGTAACCCCGAGTCTCTGCAAATGGAACCAGCTCGATCCAGATGTCGGCTGGAAGCGTCTTCTCCGGTAACCACCCGGTTACCCGATGCGGTCCGGCATTATATGCCGCAGTCGCTAACACCGTACTTCCGCCCAACTTACTCTTCACCTGCCGGAGGTAAGCACTGCCTAGCGCGATGTTGGTGTCAGGTTCGAGCAGTTCGTGGCGTCGTGGCGGTGCTTGCCGGAGGACCTTGCGTGCGACGCTGCGGGCGGTGGCCGGCATCAGCTGCATAAGGCCCATGGCGCCGGCATGGGAACGCGCGTTGTTCATGAAGGCGCTTTCCTGGCGCATTACTGCGAACACCCATGCGTCATCAATCCCTTGACGGCTCGCGTTCTCTTCGACGAGTTCGGCATGCTCCAATGGGAAGCGCAACTCGAGGTCGTCCCAGTATCCGGTGCGCGCCAGCGCAAAGATCGCCCGATCATGCCAGCCTCTTTGTTCGGCGAGCTTCGCCGCGGCCTTGAGCTGTAGAGGACTCATATTGCGGGTTGCGTCACGCCATTCGCGGCTGGCGCCAATGTGGCGTCTCAGCGCAGATAACTCGTCAACGCGTGCTATGGCGTCGAGGGCGGCAATCTGTTCTATCTGCGCCTGTGAAACCGGGGTCTCGGTATGGGTGAGGTGGTAGTCGACAGCAATGCGGTCGGCGGCGAGGAAGCCATAGTAGCTACGGTCTTTCGCAACCCGCCCATAAACCGCCTTCGCCGCCATAGTTTCGCCCACGCCTTCGAGCGCGCGGGCCGACCAGTACATCCAGCCTTCCTGATCACGTTCGGTTTTCGGCAGTTCGGCAATCCAGCGCAGTACCTGCCGCCAATCCTCGCGAAGCAACGCGGCCCGTATCCGGGCCTCGTGGACGCTCAGATCGCCGCTGCCGACTGCCACCTGGCGAATGAATGCATAGTCGTTTTCTCCAGGCGAGCGGACCAGGTTGCGAACGATGTAGTGCTCGGTGCGTTGAATCTGCTCGGAGGTGAAGGCATAGCGTGGCTTTATGCGTTGCCAGAGTTCGCGTGCCTTAGGTCCGTCCCAGCGTGCCAAGCGGCGCACGGCGTGCGACAGCATCGCCTCGCGGTAGGGATGCGCCTGCGCAAAACGACCGTCGTCATCCGCACCGTCGGGGTTGCGGTGCAGGGTGATCCAGCGCTTGAGCCAAACACGGTCCGTGTCGGAGAGGGTGCGGCCGAGATACTCGGCAAGACGCCATTCACTGGCCTCCATGGCCTTTTCGATGCGCTGCCAAATCATCTCTGGCGTCCGGTAACCGGCCTCTGTCCAGGCAGAAAAGACTGGGTCACAGGCGCTGGGACGGGATTTGCCGTATAGCCAGATCTCCGGTACCTGATCGAAGGCGGCCGCGGACTCCCCGGTGGCGATCAGCGCCTGCAGTTGTTGGCAGCGACGCCGGACGTCGCTCGAGGGCTGGTAGAAATCCAGGTAGTCCGACCACCGTCCCTGCTTGGCAAGTTCATCCAACCAGCGGGCCCGCAGGCGCTGGGCTAGTGGTGTCGCCGCATACGAATCGAGGAACGCCGTTATTTTTTTCGGGTCGGCCTTGGCAAGGCCCCGGAGCAGGGCCTGGTATTCGAGATAGGGATACAGGGGGTAGTCGCGAAGACCGGCCCGCAGACGATTGAACTCCTTTAGTTCGCCACGCTGCAGCGCTTTCTCTGCCTTGACGAAGTTGGTGCGCTGATCGGTCAGGTCAGCCGCCGCAGGCACACCGGCCAGGCTCAGACCGAGCAATAGCGACAACAGACAGAGGTGGCGCTTACGCACCATAGCTTCTTCCTTGTGGATTCGAGACCTTGAGATTAGGCCCTGGCTTACTGCCATTCAATAGGGGGATTCCCCTTCGGACAGGCGCCGTGGGATTATCCACTGCAACGGCGTTGTTTCGCTATCCTTTAATCGCAATGATCGACACACAGCAATTGCAATTCCTGCAGCACTTGGTACGGGTGGCTGCGCGCGATGAGCTGCTGACTCGCTTCGAGTCGGTAGGCTCCGATACCAAG
>JASFJQ010000410.1:0-3107 GCA_050121305.1 Chromatiaceae bacterium | reverse complement strand
ATATGGGCGGTATGGCCGGCCTGCTCGACAAGTTACCCGGCATGAATCAAGTCCCGGAGGCGGTGAAGTCGCAGGTCGGCGACAAGGAGGTCAAGAAGCTGATCGCGATCGTCAATTCCATGACCCCACAGGAGCGGATCTTCCCCGGGGTGATCAAGGGATCGCGCAAGAGACGCATCGCAGCTGGCTCCGGCACCCAGGTGCAGGATGTGAATAAACTGCTGAAACAGTTCACGCAGATGCAGAAGATGATGAAAAAAATGAAGGGTGGCGGAATGGCGAAGATGATGCGCGGCATGAAGGGCAGGATGCCGGGCGGTTTTCCGGGTGGCGGCATGCCGCCGGGCGGCGGGGGCGGGTTCCCGTTTTGATAACGGGGGCACTGCCGATGTCAGGCGCCGCTATCGTCGAGGTTCAGCGGTCTGCCGAGCAGACGTCCGACCAGCCGCCGGCTGTCGTCGGGTCTTTCGACTCTGTCTGCCGGCGTCCAGCTCAAATCGCTCTGCAGCCGAAAAGAGCCGCGGAAGGGTTTGGGAGGATCGCCCCCCCAGTCGTCTGGTGACAACATCGAGAAGGCCAGGCTGCCGTCCGGCTCTTCGTAGAGGTGATAGACGTGGCCGGCTTTGCGCTGAAACGCGCAGCGTGCGTGATGCAGGCGGTGGTCTTCGCGGGCCTGCTCGAGGATCCGTCGCGCCTGCGCCTGTAAAGATCTGACCTGCTCGGCGATCACCTCGAGCTGTGCCCCGAGGCGGCCTGCCACCATCTGATCGGCCTGTTCGATCTCATGGGCCAGGTCGACGAGGCCGAAGCCGGGCGCCAGGCGGCTGACGGGATAGGGCGAGCTGTGGTCGGCGCCGCGGTGGATCGCCAGCCGATCGTCCTTGCCACTGTCTCTGTCCATGTCTGCTCCCCCAAACCCAAACTCTGCCAACAAGTTACTACTTCACAACGCGCGAATTTTGCGTAGAATACGCGGTTTCTCTTGGGGCGGCAGCGCCCTGAGCCTCACAGATCAGAGCTTAAGGCCACGAACATGGTATCGATCCGTCTTGCCAGATCGGGCGCGAAGAAGCGTCCCTTCTACCACCTCGTCGCCGCCGATTCGCGCCGTGCGCGGGGCGGTCGCTACATCGAGCGGCTGGGTTTCTACAACCCGGTCGCCGTCGAAGGGGAAGAATCGCTGCGCATCGATCTGGCGCGTGTCGATCACTGGGTGTCTGTGGGCGGCCAGTTGAGCGACCGTGCCCGCAAGCTGGTCGACGGCTACCGCAAGACTGCGCAAGGCTGATCCGGCCGCTTTTCGCTAGCGGTAGCGGCCTGTCGCGGAGACGTGCCGTGAGCGAGCCGGTCGGAACGAGCAACAGGACAACCGCCGAGGGTGGCGAGCAGCGCTTCGTCACCCTCGGTCGCATTTCCGGGGCCCACGGCATCCAGGGCTGGGTGCGTGTGCACTCGGAGACCAGTCCGCGCGAGAACATCGTCGGCTATTCGCCCTGGCATCTGGTGAGGGACGGTCGACGCGAAGTCTGGTCGGTGGATACAGGGCGTCGCCAAGGCAAGGTCGTGGTGGCGAAGCTGGTCGGATGTAACGACCGCGACGGGGCCGAGGCGCTGACTGGCGCGGAGATCACGGTCCCGCGGGGGCAGCTCCCGGAGACGACCAGGCCGGGTGAGTTTTACTGGGCCGACCTGATTGGGCTGCGCGTGGTCACGCTCGAGGGTGTCGAGCTCGGCCGTGTCGTGCAGCTGTTCGAGACCGGCGCCAACGACGTGATCGTGGTGCAGGGGGAGCGGGAACGACTGCTCCCCTACGTCTGGCAGCAGGTGGTGCGCGGCGTGGATCTTGCGGCCGGAGAGATGCGGGTCGACTGGGACCCTGACTTCTAATCCGCTTGTCTCACCGTTTTCCGTCGCGGGCGTATCGGGCCGCGTGGTAGGCAGGCGGTGAGATAAGCGGGCTAGTCGGCCTAGGAATTGGCATGCGCTTCGATGTGATCAGCCTCTTTCCGGAGATGTTCGAGGCGCTGCGCGTCGGGGTTACCGGGCGTGCCATCGCGCGTGGTCTGGTGCAGCTGACGGTGTGGAATCCACGGGACTTTGCCGATGATGTCCACCGCACGGTCGATGACCGCCCCTACGGCGGTGGTCCGGGGATGATCATGATGGTCGAGCCGCTGCGCCGGGCGATCAGCGCCGCCAGGGCGGTGGCCTCGGCCAATCCGGTGGTCTACCTGAGCCCCCAGGGGCGTCGGCTCGACCAGGACGCCGTTCAGGGCATGTCCCGCCGCCCGGGCCTGGTGCTGCTCGCCGGACGCTATGAGGGGATCGACGAGCGGCTCATCGAAGCCTACGTGGACGAGGAGTGGTCGATCGGCGATTACGTGCTTTCGGGCGGCGAGTTGCCGGCGATGGTGTTGATGGATGCGATAATCCGGCAGTTGCCCGGGGTGTTGGGACATACGGACTCGGCCGGACAGGATTCGTATGCGGATGGTCTGCTGGATTGTCCGCATTACACGCGGCCCGAGGAGATCGAGGGGCGCAGGGTACCGGAGGTGTTGACGTCCGGTAATCATGACCTGATACGTCGCTGGCGGCTGCAACAGGCCTTGGGGCGGACCTGGTTGCGCCGACCGGATCTTCTTGAGAGACGCCGGTTGAGCGGCGAGGAACAGGTGTTACTCGATGAATTCATCCGTGCCCGAAAGGGCACCTGAGGTACAGGAGCAGCGGCGATGAGCAATATTATCCAGGAACTCGAAGCAGAACAGATGGACAAGACGCTGCCGGACTTCGGTCCAGGCGACACCATAGTCGTCCAGGTCAAAGTGGTCGAAGGCAAGCGTGAGCGTCTGCAGGCATTCGAAGGTGTATGTATCGCAAAGCGTAACCGGGGACTGAATTCCTCGTTCACGGTGCGCAAGATCTCGCACGGAGAGGGGGTGGAGCGGGTGTTCCAGGCCTACAGCCCGAGCGTGGCCGAGGTAAAGGTCATGCGGCGTGGCGACGTCCGGCGCGCCAAGCTCTACTACCTGCGTGGACTTACCGGCAAGGCCGCGCGCATCAAGGAAAAGGTAAAGTCCTCGTCGTCCTGAGTGCGACCCGCG
>JASFJQ010000409.1:0-3113 GCA_050121305.1 Chromatiaceae bacterium | reverse complement strand
AGCGGTCTGGGGCAGGCTGGATGCGGCACTGGGCGGTGCCGAAGGACACGTGATGCCGGTCACCTATGTCAACTCATCGGCAGAACTGAAGGCCTTCTGTGGCCGCCACGGCGGTACCGTCTGCACGTCCGGCAATGCGGAGGCGATACTCGGATGGGCGTTCGAGCAGCGGCCCAGGGTCTTGTTCTTCCCGGATCAGCACCTGGGTAGAAACATCGGCTACAGGCTCGGCGTGGCGGACAATGAGATGCTGCTGCTCGATGCCGATGCGTCGGCCGACGGCATTCGGTCGGCCCGGATGTTCCTATGGCCGGGGGCCTGCAACGTCCATCGCAGATTCCGCGCAGAACACCTGCGTGCCATCAGAGAGGACCACCCGGACGCCCGGATTATCGTGCACCCAGAGTGCACCTCCGACGTCGTCGCGCAGGCGGACGACAGCGGTTCGACAGCGCATATTATCCGGCGCCTGGCCGCCGCGCCGGCCGGAACCACCTGGGCCGTCGGGACAGAGGCACGGCTGGTCCATCGACTCAATCGGCAACACCCCGACAAAATAGTGATCCCGCTTGCGGCTGCGCCGGCCTACTGCTCCACCATGAGCCAGATTACGCTGGACAAGCTGGTCCTGGTATTCGAGGCCATCCAAGAAGGACGCCTGTACAACGAAGTCACCGTCGAATCGGAGGTCTCCCGCTGGGCCCGCATCGCGCTCGAGCGCATGCTCGAGCAGTCATGAGCAGACGCCGTGGCCGACGTCGGGCGGGGTGAACAGTGATGTCAGAGCAAAGTAAAGTCCGGCGGGTGGTGGTCATGGGCGCGGCAGGTCGAGACTTCCATAACTTCAACGTCGTCTATCGCGATGACCCTGAGGTGCAGGTCGTGGCCTTCACGGCGACCCAGATTCCGGAGATCGCGGGGCGGCGCTACCCGCCCTCGCTGGCCGGCGAGGGCTATCCACAGGGTATCCCGATCATGGATGAGGCGGGGCTGGAGGCCCTGTGTCGAGAACGGCAGGTCGACGAGGTGGTATTCGCCTACAGCGACGTAGGCCATGCGTGGGTGATGCACCGCGCCTCGATCGCACTGGCGGCCGGGGCGGACTTCGTCCTCCTGGGCCCGAAGCGCACCATGCTGAAGGCCCATGTGCCGGTCATCGCGACCTCGGCGGTGCGCACGGGCTGCGGCAAATCACAGACGACGCGATGGCTGTCGCGGCTGCTCAATCGGCACGGCCTGAAGGCCGCGGTGATCCGGCATCCGATGCCCTATGGAGACCTGGCCCGTCAGGCGGTCCAGCGATTCGCCTGCCGGGCAGACCTGGATGCTGCGCATTGTACGATCGAGGAACGTGAGGAATACGAGCCGCACTTGGCCGTTGGCAATGTCGTCTATGCCGGCGTCGATTACGCGCAGATCGTGCTGCGTGCTCAGCAGGAGGCCGATGTAATCCTGTGGGATGGCGGCAACAATGACTTCCCGTTCTTGAACCCCGATCTGCACATCGTGCTGGTCGACCCGTTGAGACCGGGTAACGAGGACAGCCACCACCCTGGCGAGGCCGTCCTGCGTATGGCCGATATCATCGTGGTGGCGAAGGTGAACTCGGCCTCCGACAGCAGTGTCCAGCAGGTTACCGAGGCGGCGCGTGCCATCAATGCCACCGCACCCATTGTGCGTGCGATGTCGCGCGTCGACGCGGAGGAGCCGGAGCTGATCCGGGGCAAGCGCGCGCTGGTAATCGAAGACGGACCGAGCCTGACGCACGGGGGTATGTCCTATGGGGCCGGCTATGTCGCCGCGGTGGCCGCGCAGGCGGCGGAGATCATAGATCCGCGCGCCGACGCCGTGGGCGAGATCGCCGACGTCTATGCACAGTATCCCCATATCGGTGCGGTGTTGCCCGCGGTCGGCTATCACCCTTCGCAGCTCGAGGCGCTGCGGGCGACCGTCGCGGCGGTGGCCGCCGACGTCGTGGTAGTCGCGACCCCCTGTGATCTGCCTGCACTGATCGCCATCGAGCAACCGGTGGTGCGGGTACGCTATGAGTTCGAGGAGGCCGGCGAGCCGGGCTTGGGCTCGCTGGTCGAGGACTTTCTGTTGCGCCGCGATCTTCTTCGGGGTTGAACAGGCTAGTCCCACCAGGTGATCGCGGATGCATCCGGGGCGACCAGCGTGCCGGCCCGACCGGCCAGGATGGCCTGGGCATCGCTGAGTCCCCCTATCCCGGCGATCCCGCCGGTCTGCTCCACGAATGCGCAGGCGGCCTCGACCTTGGGCCCCATGGAGCCGGCTGCAAAGGGGTAGCGGCGGATCATCGCCGGTGCAATGCGCCGCAGGGCGCGCGCATCAGGCTGGTCCCAGCCGGTCCACACGGCATCGACATCGGTCAACATCAGTAAGGCGTCGGCGCCCAGCTGCCGGGCCAGCAGTGCGCTGGCCAAATCCTTGTCGATCACCGCCTCGACGCCGACCAGGCTGCCGTCGACCCTGCGCACCGTAGGGATCCCGCCGCCGCCGGCGCAGATGACGATCACGCCCTGATCGACCAGCAGTTCGATGACATCGAGCTCGAGGATGCGTATCGGCGCCGGCGACGGCACCACCCGGCGGTAGTGTTGGCCGTCGCGGGCGATCTGCCAGCCGCGTGCATCGGCCAGCCGTCTTGCCTCGACCTCCCCGAACACAGGACCGATCGGTTTGCTAGGATGTTCGAACGCGGGGTCTGCCGGGTCCACCTCTATCTGGGTCAACAGACAGGCGCAACGCCTCTCCGCCGGGAGCAGGTTGTCCAATGCCTGCGCGATCAGGTAGCCGATCATGCCCTCGGTCTCGGCATCGAGTACGTCCAGCGGAAAGGCCTCAGAGGATCCACCGGCTGCACTCTGCAACGCCAGCAGACCAACCTGCGGCCCGTTGCCGTGCGTAATGATCAACGCGTTGTCTCGGGCGAGCGGGGCCAGGGAGGCGGCTGCCATCGCAATGTTCCCGCGCTGATTCTCCGCGGTCAGTGCTTCGCCTCTGCGCAGCAGGGCGTTGCCCCCAAGTGCGATGACAATTCGCATGAGTCTCCTCGCAGGCGTTAACGCCACGATAGCCTGCCTTCATTCTGC
>JASFJQ010000408.1:0-3117 GCA_050121305.1 Chromatiaceae bacterium | reverse complement strand
CGGACTCGGCAGATGCCGATCATTACCGCCTGGAGATCGCGGGCGACGCCGAATTCGGGGACATCCTAGTGACGCGCGAAGGGCTGAACGCTACCGTGTATGACACCACGGAGATCACCGAGCCCGGCACCTATCACTGGCGTGTCACCAGCGTCGCCGTCGATGGCGAGCAAGGGCCGTCGGGCGACGCCCGTTCCTGGGAGCTGAAGAGTGTCCCCGACGCAGTTGATGCAGCGGTGGTCGCCAGCGGCGACAACCTGGTCGCGTCTTGGCGCGCCGGCCCCGCGGGGCAGACCTATCAGGTGCAAGTCGCTACCCATCGGGCCTTCAGGGAAATCGAGCTGGACCAGACGACCGTCGAACCGCAGCTCGACCTCGGAACCTTCAGCAACCAAGTGCGCTTTCTGCGCGTGCGAGCGATCGAGCCCGACGGCTACCGGGGCCCCTGGGGTGCGGTGCAGCGCATCGATCCACCTCCGGACCCGACCCGTTGGCTAGTGCCCGTGCTCGGCGTGATAGGCATATTGTTGTTGTAGCACGATGCTCGACACCCACACTCAGAGACGCAACATCGTCGGGGCCCTGCTGAGTGCCATACTGGTAATCGGGGCCTATCTGTTGAGCACCGGCACCGCGCTGCAGCGCGTCGACTTTCTTTTTTACGATTATCTGCTCGCCTGGCGCGAGCACCGCATCAGCGACCAGGTGGTGGTTGTCGCGATCGACGACGACAGCCTGAAACGTCTGGGACGCTGGCCCTGGTCGAGACGCACGCACGCCGAACTGCTCGACCGACTGACCGCCATGCAGGCGCGCGCGGTCGGCTTCGACGTGTTGTTTGCGGAGCAGCAGACCGACGACCCGCTCGCCGACGACCTGCTCGCTGGCGCGATCGCGCGCAACGGCAAAACCGTGCTGGCGGTAGCACCGAGTAATCCCGCCAGCGGACGGCCAATAGACGAGGTCCTGCCGATTGCGCCGCTCGCGGAATCGGCCGCAGGCCTGGGGCACGTCGACATAGAACTTGACACCGACGGGCTGTGCCGGAGCTTCTACCTACGCGCCGGCCTCGGCGAGGCGCACTGGCCCGCGTTCTCACTGGCGATGCTCAAGGCCGCCGATGATCTCGAGATGGCAGCGCGCTTCGACGACGCCGCTACGGTGCGGCAAGGATCGGGCTGGGTGCGGGACGGTCGGTATTTTCTCCCGTTCGACCCTCGCCCAGGCGCCGTCCAGACTCTGTCCTTCCATAACGTCATGCAAGACGACCGCGTCGCCGACCAGATCGCCGGCAGGTACGTGCTGGTGGGCTCGACCGCGACCGGCCTAGGTGACTTCGTCGCGACGCCGGTGTCGTTCGACCATCAGCGGATGCCCGGCGTCAAGCTCAACGCGAACATCCTAAGCGGACTGTTGAGCGGGCGGCTCGCCCGGCAGATCGAGCAGGGACCGTACCAGATGTTGACGGTATGTATCGCATCGGTCGCCGCTGTCTTGATGGTCAGCATTAGCTTTCCGGTCGGCCTGCTATTGATTCCCACCGCGGTCGCGGGGATCCTGGCGCTGTCCGCGGCGCTGCTCTACGGCTGGCAGCTATGGTTCCCGCCGGCCGCGGCCATCGTACCCATCATCGCCGGATTACCGCTGTGGGGCGCCTGGTCGCTATTGCAGGAGAGGAACATCAACCGGTCGCTGACCGTGCGCATGCAGCATCAGGCGCTACACCATGCGATCACCGACCTTCCCAATCAGTACGTGCTGGAGGCGCGCCTGCGCAAGCTTTCTCCCGACCGGATCGAGGGAAGGGGGGTCGCCGCACTGATGATCGCGCACATCAAGTGGTACGGATCGACCGAGGCCATCGTCGGCCGCTCCGCCAGTGATCAGCTGCTGCGCGCGATCGCCGAACGCCTGAGCAACGCCGTGCGCGGCGAGAATCTCGTGGCGCACCTCAGCAGTGACGACTTCGGGATACTGGTCGAGGAGCTGACAGATGTGGACAGCGCCCTCCAAATCTCGCAGAACGTGCTGAATCTGCTGCAGGAGCCGATACACCTCGCCGGTGCACAGATTTCGCTCTCGCCGCGCATGGGGCTGAGCCTCTGGCCCAAGGACAGCGCGGACGGCAGCGCGCTGCTGCGCGACGCCTATATCGCGATGTTCCGCGCACGCATCGAGGCATCGAGCACGACCTGTGTCTACTCCGACGAAATAGCGCAGGAAGTGCACGCCCGCTCAAGACTAGAGCAGGCCCTGATCAACGCGATGGAACGTGGTGAATTCGAGGTCTACTACCAGCCGCAGGTGGTGACCGCGGACCGTCGAATCATCGGCGTCGAGGCGCTTTTGCGCTGGCAGAATCCGGAACTCGGGCTGGTCTATCCCGGCACGTTCATCCCAGTCGCAGAACACAACGGACTGATCCAGGCGATAGGCGGCTGGGTCTTGCGCACCGCCTGCCGCCAGGTGCAGCAATGGAAACAGCAGGGACTCGGCGCGCTGCGCCTGGCGGTCAACCTTTCGCCGCTGCAGTTCGCCGACGTCAACCTGGTCAGCGAGGTCAACCGTGCTCTGACGGAGAGCGGTCTCGACGCGCACAGCCTGGAGCTGGAGATCACCGAGACCGCACTGATGCAGGACCTGGAACAGGCCACCGCGCTGATGCGCCAGCTCAAGGAGCGCGGCGTCAAGCTCGCTATCGACGACTTTGGTACGGGTTACTCCTCCCTGAGCAACCTGCGCCATTTCCCGCTCGACCGCATCAAGATCGACCAGTCTTTCGTGCGCGAGATCCATAGCAACCGCGAGGTCCGGGAGATCACCCAGACCATCATCACCATGGCAAAGCGCCTGCGCCTCGAGGTGATCGCCGAGGGTGTGGAGACCGCATCGCAGGCAACCTTTCTCGGCCAGAACGGTTGCGACGAACTGCAGGGCTTCTTCTTCGGTCACCCGCTGCCCGCGTTGGAGATTACCGCGCTGCTTCGGGGGCGTTCGGGAAAGGGCCCGGCGTCGTCGGTCCCGTCCACCAGGGTCCACGACCCCATCTGAACGTGGCCGCAACGCGCCGGCGTAAGCCTGCCTTCGACTGGACCGAACCCGCCGTTCTCAATACTT
>JASFJQ010000407.1:0-3124 GCA_050121305.1 Chromatiaceae bacterium | reverse complement strand
GGGTGCGCGGCCGTGATACGCCGTTTCCGGCGCGTTCTCCCCTGAATACCACCGTCGCGGGAAATCCTTCGGCGATTTGCCACAGTGACGATTTGTCCTGTTCGGGCCCGAGCCGCGCTGGACATTAGTATTGGCGGCGACCTCCCTCAAGCCATTGCTACGGCTATGCTGTTGTCCGGCCGATCACCACGACTGCTTCTGCCATCACACCCTGATTCCCGACGAAAACGCGTTGAGCGATCTCGAACAACCTTCAGGTTGGCCCGAAGGGCGGAAGGCAGAATACCTGCAGTAACCCTTCATGCACCATGCAGGTTGTTAGCACGCACCGACTATTTTTCGATTGCCTTCTGCACCGCGTCACAGGGATTGGCCGAGGAGGTCAAACGCCTGAATGCCGTGTCGACGAGCAGGCTGAGGCCGCCGGTGGCCCAGGCCGCGCTCCCGTACAAAAGGGCACTCTGCGCATTCACTCCCACCGTGGGCTCCCAAACTGTGCCGGTCACGCGGATGAAACGGTCTGCAACACCAACCAGGCTCAACCCCAGCCCCTTGCGCTGAGCGGTCTTGAACTCGACGTCGATCTCTCCGCTACGCAGCTGTAAGGTTCCGCCACCGAACAGATTCATCTCGTCGGTCCGCATCGCGAGCCCATGCGGGCTGGTGGCAACGCCCTGAGCCACCTGCAGATGGATCACGGCACAATCGAGACTGGTATGCTTCTGCCCCGCTCCCGACGGATTGACGACGTCCAGCACGGCATACACCGCGTCGCCCATCGGCAGATGCGTCGAGATGGCCTCACTCAACTGTCCCTTGCCGATCACCATCGTGAACCATCCCTCCATGGATGCGATCACGGCATGCAATGACTTGCCCGTCCCTTTGAGGTCCGCATCGATGCTTACCGGCGAATTGGAATTGTCATCCGTATGCCTCCCATGGTCGATCAGTTCCCCGAGTTCGAACGCAGACGATTGGCGTATCGTGAGCTGCCAACCGGTATCGCTCGGCTTGAGTTCGACCGCGGCCGTGACCCGTTCTCCCTCCGCCTGCGCCTCCAGCTTGAGGTGACCGCCATCGAGTCGACCGTCGAGTTCGACGGCCTCGAACGCGACTGCGCGCAGGCGCAAACGGCCAATTTTGAGCTTCAGCGATCCATCGCGTTGCCCCAGCATACCGACGGGCAGCTCGCGTTCCAGCAGAGACAATTCTTCGGCCGCCAGCCCAGGCTTCGCTTTCTCGTCCAGGTCGAGCAAGTTTCCCAGATCCAGGGTGTTTGACTGCAAACTGCCTTCTACGCGCCCGCCGGCCACAAGCGGAAGGCTCAGATCACCCGACAGATCGCTTCCGCCTGTGGTCAGCTTCAGTGCCTTCAGCTGCAGGGTCTCGTCGCCCGCGATCAGCTCGCTGCTGAACTTGAACGGTGCGCTGTCGGGAAGTGAGACGTCCAGCCAGGGCGTCAGTCGTGACAGGCTGGGGCCGGCGGCACTCACGCTGAGACTGCTGCCCTGCAGTCCCGCCAGGCTTGCGATCTTGCCATCGCCCTGGACGGCCAGTTCGCCGTGTTTGGCACTCAGTTTCACGTTCACATTGCGGCCGCTGGACACAGCGGCCAACGGGCCAACTTCTCCTTTCGCTTCAAACGGCTTGTCCTGGTACTGCCCGGCCGATTTGAACTTTAGTGCCTGCCAGGACTTCTTCTCGCTAAACAGGTCGGCCATCTGGCCGCCTTCCAGCTCGAGCTGGTAAGGCTGCTTTTTATAGACAATCTCCGATTGCAGACGCACCGGTTGCTTCGGCGCAACGGCCAGGTTCAGACTGTTCAGCCCCAGTTCGACTGCCTGTTCACCTTTTTCACCGGGCACCTCGAGCACCGCGGATCCGATCTTCAGCCTGCCGTTCAGGTTGCCAAGCAAAGCCTCATGCGAATCACCAGCGGTCGTAAAGCGACCATCGATCTCGTGCAGAGTGCCGGCCACCGGCAGGGAGTACCAGGCAACGAATACAGTCTTCTGCAAATCCAGGCGGTCGCTGTCCAGGGTCACGTCCAGCTTGGCAAATTCAAGCAGACCCCTGAGCTCACCGCTGACCTTCAATGTAGTGCCCGGCATCTCGACCTGGCCTTGAAACGGACGTTCCCCGGCCGGCGAGATCGCCTGCGATCTGGATTTCAGGAACGCCGTCACCGGGATCTCCCGATAAGTCAATCTGGCCCTGAACTCGAGCTCCCTGCCTCCCAGCCCTGTCAGCTCGACCTCAGGGATGTCGGTGCGTCGAATCTCACCCGACGGCGTGCGATAGCTCAGACGCGAGTTCTCGACCTTCAGCGCGTCCAGACTTAGCTCGAAACCGCTGTCATCGTCCCCGCCGAACGACCAGTTGTTGCTGCCGTCCTTTGTCTCCTCCAGCGCGATGTCGGCGTTCTGAATCGTGACCTGCCTCAAATCCAGTCTTCGCTGCAACAAACCGAGCAGTCTTATACGCAGCAGCGCGTGTTCGGCGCGGGCAAGGAACTCGCCCTTGGCCCACTCCGGGTTACCTATCCAGAGCCCATCCAGCGAGATTGAAGGCGTCAGTGACCATTGCACGCTGACGCCCTTTTCGATCCTGACATCGCGCCCCAGGATGGTACTGACCGAATCCGCCAGCAGCTCTCTGTGTTCATCGAGGTAGGTGGCCAGATAGGCCGTACCTGCCATGGAGGCTAGCAACGCCAGCAAAATGGCTATGAAGATGATCCTGATGGCTCTCATGGATATTTAACTGACCTCCGGCGACCCAGGGCCACACAATCGAGCCCCCTTCTAGTGTGAGAGCCCACGATACGTTACAAAGCGCTGTGCCGGACTCTTTCCTATGCGTCTTCGCTGCTCGCCGGGCGTGCACCGTGGTTTCAACTGGGTCTGGCTGCCATAGGGGTGCCAGGATCCCCGCAGGCGTTGTCGCTCGACGTTCGCCGGGGCGCCACGCAATAAAACGCCAACTTTGGCCGAAGTCCTTCGCGTGTGCCTGACATTTGATGCCAAGCTCAGCCGGTGGTGGGGCCGGTGGACGCACACGCCGCACGCGCGCGAGCCCTGGCACGAAATGTCAGGCGTGAACGTTGGAAACCCATTAGCGT
>JASFJQ010000406.1:0-3125 GCA_050121305.1 Chromatiaceae bacterium | reverse complement strand
CATCGAGATACTTCCCGCCTCTCAGCGCACCACAGGTGACTGGTACAAGGGGACCGCGGATGCGATCTTCCAGAATCTGGATATCGTCCGCGCGCTGCTCCCGAAGTACGTGCTGGTGCTGTCCGGCGACCACATCTACAAAATGGACTATGGTCCGCTGCTCGCCTACCACGAGGAGAAAGGGGCGGAGATGACCGTTGCCTGCGTGGGCGTGTCTCTGAAGGACGCCCGGGCCTTCGGCGTCATGAGCGTGGCGGAGGATTTTCGGGTCCTGAGTTTCGATGAGAAGCCGGCAGAGCCGCGGCCGATGCCGGGCGCGACCGACATCGCCCTGGCCTCGATGGGGAACTATGTGTTCAACACGGATTTTCTGTTTCGAAAGCTCGAAGAGGATGCGGCAGACACGGCCTCCAGCCATGATTTCGGGCACGACATCATCCCGTCGATAATCGACGACCACCGGGTCTTTGCATACCCGTTCCTGGACGACAAGACCGGGCGCCAGCCCTACTGGCGGGACGTGGGCACGCTGGACGCGTTCTGGGAGGCCAACATGGAACTGGTGGCCGTGGATCCTGAGCTCAACCTGTATGACCGGGATTGGCCGATCCGGACCTATCACCTGCAGTTGCCCTCGGCGAAATTCGTGTTTCGGGACGACGGCCGGACAGGCAAGGCGCTGGATTCCGTAGTGTCCGCCGGCTGTGTGATCTCCGGTTCGGCGGTCGTCGATTCGCTGCTGTTTTCCAACGTCAGGGTGCACTCGTACAGCGAGATCAATGCCTCGGTGCTGCTCCCAGAGGTGGAAGTGGGGCGCAACTGTCGCATCACCCGCGCGGTGATCGACCGCGGCTGTCAGATACCGCCCGGCACGATTATCGGCGAGGACCCGGATGCCGATGCCAGGCGCTTCCGGTTGACGGAGAGGGGTATCGTCCTGGTGACCGCCGCTATGCTGGGTCAGGCGTCCACGGTCAGCCTAGCCTGACCGCCGGATGATTTCATTTCCCAGCCGAGCTGTCAGCGGGCTTTACAAGTCTGCGGGAAGCCCATTCGACCCAGTAGTAAGTTGCTGATTTTACTCAGGAGTGAATCAATGGCGCGTTACTTGCTGACACCTGGTGTAGAAACCTAGCGAAGCAGTAAAGACACCAGCTTGAATAACAAACGCAATTACTACCGCATCCTCCATGTACAGCCCGATGCGCCGGTCGAGGTCATCCGTGCGAGTTACCGCACCCTGATGCAGCGGCTGAAGCAGCACCCAGACCTGGGCGGTGAGCACTGGAATGCCAGTCTCATCAACGAGGCCCACGACGTACTGGTGGATGAGGATAGACGACGCGTCTATGACCGCAGGCTCTTCGGTGCGACGGACATCGACGCCCTGAGTAGGCAGCGTCCCCAGCAACGCCACCAACGCCGAGGCAGCAAGAGGCAGGCCCCGCAAGCGCGTGGCTGGCGCCCATTCGAGCCGATAGTGATCGATTGATACTGGCGGCGCGCCGGGGGGGCGGCCTCGCAAGCGCTAGCCCAGCGAGCGCGTGTTGTCGAACACGCGGCATTGTCGCGCACCATACTCGGCCATTGGCCCAGATCGAACCGCTCAGTGGACCTTTTTCACCTCGTCGAAGGCGTCGGTCTCGGCCCCCCTCGACCCGCCACGATGGTCACGCGGATCCAATACACCGTGACAGCGGTCCACTTGCGCACCCTGAATCGTCAGCATCGACCACACTGCGGCAATACCCCACATGGCGAGGCCCAGGCCCACGGTATACCAGCTGATGCCCGGCTCTCCCATCGGTCCACCGAGGAAGCCGTACACCACGCTGACGACGCCGAACAGCCAGAACACGGTCACCGGCGCCGCACAGCTGCTGCCGCAACCGTACTGACAGGCCCCGATCGGAGGCGCCAATAGCGATGTCATGTATCGTCTGATCTCCACGGCGTAATCGCCCTCCGTTCGCCGAATCTAGATTATGGATGGATTCCCTACAAGGGTAACGATCGCCGAGCGTTTACGCGCGTAGCGTCTCGGGCAGATGTGGGCGAATGGTCGCGACGAGTTCGCGGTGGAGCCGGATATTGCCGGCAATGACATTGCCGGTCTCGAAGTGCCGGCTGCCGCCGCCGATATCGCTGACGACACCGCCGGCCTCCTGAACCAGCAGGGTGCCAGCCGCGAAGTCCCAGGTCGACAGGCCCAGCTCCCAGAAGCCGTCGAGCCGGCCCGCGGCCACATAGGCGAAGTCAAGGGCCGCCGAACCCGGTCGGCGGATGCCGGCCGTCTCCTGTGTCAGGGCCTTGAGCATCTCGAGATAGGCATCGATATAGCGTTGGTCGCGAAACGGAATCCCGGTGCCGAGTAGGGCGCCCTTGAGCCCCTTCTGGTCGGTGACGCGCAGCCGCCGGTCGTTGAGCAGCGCGCCGCCGCCGCGATCCGCAGTGAACATCTCGTCGCGTAGGGGATCGTAGACGACGCCGCTCTCCAGGCGGCCGCGGTGCATCAACGCGATCGATATTGCGAACTGCGGGAAACCGTGCAGGTAATTGGTCGTGCCGTCGAGCGGATCAACGATCCATTGGAAGTCGCCTCTGCCGTGCTCACCGCTCTCCTCGGCGAGGATGGCGTGCGCGGGGTAGGCCCTACGAATCGTCTCGATGATTGCCTGTTCGGCATTGCGATCGACCTCGCTGACATAGTCGTTCGCCTGTTTCTCCGACACCTTGAGGCTGTCGAGGCGGCTGAAGGAGCGCATGATCAGGTTACCGGCCTGGCGTGCCGCGCGTATGGCGATGTTGGTGGTGGGGTTCATGGCGCGCGAGGATACGGGAAATGCGGGCCACCGGAAAGGTAAGCGCCGCGCAGATCGCTTTTGTTAAGCTCGACGCATGGAGCAGAGTCTGCGCATCGTGATGGTCCATACCTCACACCCGGGAAATATTGGCGCCGCGGCCCGGGCGATGAAGAACATGTGTCTGTCCGAACTTTTTCTGGTGCAGCCGCATGACTTTCCCAGCGCGGCGGCCAGCGCGCGGGCGGCGGGCGCTGACGACGTGTTGCAGTCGGCCAAGCTCGCCCGCACCCTGGCCGATGCGGTCGCCGAATGCCGAATCGT
>JASFJQ010000405.1:0-3128 GCA_050121305.1 Chromatiaceae bacterium | reverse complement strand
CAGCAGCCTGCGCTGACGCGCGTCGGTCAACGAAATACCACCCATGTGGTGGCAATATACTTGACGCCTTCATGCAGGGTCGCCGAGCGGTGTTCATGGGTCCAGAAGGGCGGGAACAGCACCAGCTTGCCCTGCTCCGGCCTGATCTTCACATCCTGATAGAGAAACTCGGTCTCACCGCCCGGTCCGGGGACATCGTTCAGATACCAGATCGCGACCAGCTGACGCTGACTGAACTCGTGACTGCCGCCGTCGATATGCCAGTGATAGAACTCACCTGGCCGATAGCGCTGGATCTGATAGCCCATGTCCTTGAACGGGCCCTTGAAGAAGGGAAAGGTCTCGCGGATCTCGGACAACGCCGCACCCATGCAGCGGAAAAACACCTGATCCACGTCCTGCCAGTCTTCGCGCCCGCTGACTACGAGGTCCATGGTCCGTTTCACCTCTGCATCCAGACCCTGCATCTGGCCGATGCGCCCCGCGTTCTGCTGCTCGGGGTGGGCCTCGAAACGCCGGATCATCTCCTCGCACCAGTCGGCGGGGATAGTCCCGGGCCGCTCAAAGATAAAGCTGAGAGGCTTGACCTCGCGAAAGGTCCGGAGCGGCTCGACGCGGCGTTCGACAGCAAAGGGATTGGACATCGATCCGCGTCCAGCCTGCTTATCCACCTTGCCGCCGGTCATCGCAACATACCCCTCACAGGCAGCTCTCCTCGACCTCCCGGGCGATCGGCTTTGCCGCCTGGTCGGCATAGCGGGCATGCAGCGCCAGCAGGCGTCGAGCCAGATCCAGCCAGTGATCGGCGCCCTGTGCTATCGCATCGCCGAAGACCGAGGGGTCACCGGATGCGATCCACGCTCGGTAGGCGACCTCCAACGAAGGAAAGAGTTGCTTGCGCATCGCCCCGAGATTGGCGATGTAGAAGTGCAGCGAGGACTCGCGCCCCGCCTTGAGCAGCAGCGGCAAGGTGTGCGTGCAGTCTGCCAGATGATCGCGCACCGCACGTGCCATCAATTCGGCGGGAGTAAGCTTCAGATCGTAGAGCATTGCCTCCCAGGCGTCGCCGAGCTCCCGGCCCGCCTGATACTCTCCCCGTTCGTGCGCCTCGACGGTCGCCATCTCGACCGTCGTCATCGCATCCAGCGCGTCGTCTATGGCGGTATCGAACGGGTAGAAGGCCAGCGCTCGCGCCATCGCATTCTGCGGCCTGTTCCAGAGCCACGACTCGTACTTTTCCCAGAGATAGCGACGCAGAGATTCGCGGCGCAGGAAGATCGTCGAGCCGCGCGTCATCGCCGGCGGCGCGTTCAGGCAACGCGCCAGCTCGCGCCCGCTGACCCGCAACCTGAAGCCATTGTCGGCGGATCGTTCGTCCTCGAGTTCGGCGAGGAAAAAGTGCGCCCGGGCACCCTGCACGAGCCCTGCGCTGTAGACCAGCCCCTGGGCATTCAATGCCGCATTGATCGCCTCCGCATCGAATGGATCGATGGCACAACCATTCAGCGGCAACGGGTGGAAATCGGCCTGCTCGAGGCCCTCCAGGTGTGCCTCCCGGGCAGTCAACCATTCGCCGACGTCTTCTTTGCCCAAGGGTGCGCCCAGCGGCAGCCGGTGCTCCCAGCGGTAGAGCTCGCGCATCTTCAACAGATAGGTACACATGCCGTAGTCGGCGCCGTGGCGTGCGTCCGCAATGTCGCAGTTACGCTGAACGGTATCGATAAGGTCTTGCATGCAACCTCCTGCCGACAGTGTATAAGACCACTGTTCTGCGTAAAATACCCCTCAAATCGGGGCGCGCCAATGGCTTTGCCCGCACAGTGAGTCAGGAGATGATGCTTTGGCGCTGAGGATCAAAAGCCGATGGCACGACGATGATGCCCAGCGTTCTCTGGAGGAGATCGCCAGCGCCCTGGCATTTATCAGCTGGCGCATCGCCAAAGACAGGGCGATCAATCTGCACGGCCAGGATTACGTCTACGAGAGCGACGAGCAGCGGTTTGCCGTGATCACCGAGTACATTATCTTTCAGCTGCAGCTGATCGACCGACTGGCCGTGCTGAAACTCGAGCTGACCGACGAGGATCGTCAGCGGCTGGTGGTCAGCGTGGCCAAACACCTCGCCGGGCATCTGCGTGACAACTCGATCGACGTCTTCGGCCCGGGCGACTATGTGCGTCCTTTCATCGAGAAGATGAACGCCCGCGGCGCCGAGTACGCGGAGCTGAACTACTCAGCGGATGGTCCATCCTACCCGTTCATGCGCCATCTCGGCTATGAGATCCAGCAGATCATGGGCGAATCGCAGGAGAACCGCTGGGTGATCGACCAGGTGATGGACAGGGATGGCATCGAGATCGATCGCGAAATCCGCCGTTCGCTGAGTAATCTGTTCGAGTGACCGTCGGGGTTTCGCGACCTATCGGGCCGGATTCACCTCCGGAAATTGACCCGGGATCATTCCGCTTATCTCACCGATCAGCTACTGCACGGCCCGATAGGCCCGCCACGGGAAACGGGTGAGATAAGCGGCTTCGCCGATTAAGCGTTCGGCGATCACAGACCCTTTGCGCCTTTGGTCTTGGCCTTTTTGAAATCGGCGCCCTTGCACTTTGCCCCCTTCAGGTTGGCACCGGTCAGGTCGGCACCGCGCAGCGAGGCCCCGCGCAAATCCGCCTGCCGCAGTCTCGCATCGGACAAGTTCGCGCCGTCCAGATTGGTACCCCTGAGATTGCATCCATTCAGATGCGCATGTGACAGGTCCACATGCTTGAGTTTCAGGCCACTCAGATCCTTGTCGTCGAGGTCCACGGACTTCTTGCCGGTCTTTCGCCACTCGTATACCCAGGCATTGAAACCCTCGACGTTCTCGCTCTTCAAAAGCCTTAAGGCCTGCTTGTTGGCCATGTTCTATGCCCTCGATCAATGATCGTAATCTGAATATGTCTATCGACAGACCGCGAGCGATCCTTAACCCGCTTGTCTCACCGACTACCTATGCGCGGGATACACCCGCTGTGACCGGAAACAATGCGATAAGCGGGCTGACCTGCATGTTGCACCAATCTCGCTCCAGCCCGGCATCCAAACGCACCTGGCCGGCGCGATCATCCTGAATACTGGTGCAA
>JASFJQ010000404.1:0-3130 GCA_050121305.1 Chromatiaceae bacterium | reverse complement strand
CTACAACCTGCCGCTGTTCACTGCGCTGGCCATCGCCGTCCCGGGTGAAGAAGGGGCGAAGTGGCGGACCTGGTCTTGGGGCCTGCCCTGGCTGTTTGCCGCGCAGATCTGGGGTGTCGGCTTCGATACCCTGAAGACCCTGCTGTTCGGTATCGGCCCGGAGGCACCCGCGCTCATCGGGTTTTCGGCATGGCAGGCAGAACTGGTGGCCCTGGGGTATCAGCTGGGCTTTCTGATCCTGCCCTCGGTCTTGCCGATCGCGATCTGGTTCGTGCTGTACCGCGATTATCTGGCCTCCCTGGTAGGCGACCAGCGGGGCACACCGATTTGAACACAGGTAGTGCGGACTCCGTAGCGCAGCAAGAATCCCTTATTTGCCGATCGCTGCCGTCGACGCCTGGCACAATGCGATCAGGTCGCCGGGCGCGATCTCGATATCCAGACCGCGCCGACCGCCGCTGACGAATATGGTAGCGAAGTTCGCTGCGGAGATATCGATCACGGTCGGCAGGCGCCGCTTCTGGCCCAGCGGACTGATGCCCCCGACCAGGTAACCGGTGACACGCTCGGCCTGCATCGGATCGGTCATTTCCACTTTCTTCACCGCGCAGGCGGCGGCCATCGCCTTGAGATCCAGCTGCCCGGTCACGGGCACCACCGCAACTGCCAGCCTGCGTCCATCACCGGCCAGCGTGACCAGGAGGGTCTTGAACACGCGCGCCGGATCCAGGCCCAGCGCTGCCGCAGCCTCGAGCCCGTAACTGGTGTTGCCCGGATCGTGTCGATAGGCATGCGGCGTGACCTGGATCCCGGCCGCCCGTGCTGCCTTGATCGCCGGGGTCATCGCCGGTCCTTGATCTCGATGCCCCGATCGCGCAGCTTGCGGTAGAGATGAGTGCGCTCCATCCCGGCCTCCTCGGCCATCTGGCTGACATTACCCCCATGTTTCTCCAGCTGATACTCCAGATAAGACCTCTCGAAGGCATCACGGGCCTCACGCAAGGGTTGGTCGAATGAGACCCCCGGCACCGCTGTCGCGGCGGCGGCCACCTGGGCTGCGCCCATGGCCGCCTCGACCTCCTGTACGCCGATTTCATCGCCGTTGCCGAGTATCAATACCCGCTGCACCAGGTTCTTGAGCTCGCGGATATTGCCTGGCCAGTTATGCTGCCGAAGCACATTTTGCGCACCGATGGAGAAACGCCGATAGGGCAGTTTGTCCTGTTCCACCAGGCGGTCGACCGCGCTCTCGAGCAGTGCAGGGATGTCTTCTCGATGATCCCGCAGCGCCGGAACCACCAGCGGCACCACATTGAGCTGGTAGAACAGGTCCTCGCGAAATTTCCCCTCCTCGACGGCCTTGTGCAGATCGCGCTGAGTGGCGGCAATCACGCGCACGTCCACACTGACCGGCACCGAGCCGCCGACCCGCATAAAGGATCCGGTATCCAGGGCGCCTACCAGCTGTGCCTGGGCCTCGAGGTCCATGTCCGCCACTTCGTCGAGAAACAGGGTACCGCCGGCGGCCTGTTCCAGACGGCCATACTGGATGTTGCCCTCGCGCTCGCTGCCAAATAGCTCGCGCGCCGCATTGCCCTTGCTGATCGCCGACACCCCGACATCGATGAATGGCCGATCGCGGCGCGGGCTGTGTACGTGCAGATAGCGGGCGAAGGTCTCGCGACCACTGCCCGGTTCACCGGAGATCAATACCCAGCTGTCGTGTTGGGCGACACGTTTAACCTGCTCTCGCAGACGTTGAATGACCGGGCTGTGGCCAATGGGCTCGATGACCGGCGCGGCGCGGCGTTTGAGGCCGACGTTCTCCTGCGCGAGACGGTCGGCCTCGAGGGCGCGCTCGACCGTCAGTAATAATTTGGCCAAAGACAAGGGCTTCTCGAGAAAATCATAGGCACCTAGGCGTGTCGCCTCGACCGCGGTCTCGACCGTCCCGTGACCCGACATCATGATCACCGGGCAGGGCAGGCCGCGCCCCTGCGACCACTCCTTGAGGAGACTGATGCCGTCGAGGTCGGGCATCCAGATATCGAGCAGAATCAGGTCAGGCCGTCGGTCGCGCAGCGCCTGGCGCGCCGCCGCCGCATCCTCAGCGGTGCTCACCGCATAGTTCTCATCTTCGAGGATATCCCGCACCAGCTCGCGAATATCCGGCTCATCGTCGACGACCAAGATATGCGCAGCGCTCATGAGCCCTCTCCCTGTTTGGCGGCTGCCCAGCGGTGCGCCCTGGCTACGCCGCGCGGCTGCGCCATTGCCGGCAGGCGCAGCGCGACAAGGGCCCCACCGCGTGGCAGGTTTTCGGCATGAATCACACCGCCGTGATCGGCCACGATGCGCTTTACGATCGCCAGTCCCAGTCCCGTACCCCTGGTCTTGTTGGTCACATAGGGTTCGAATACCTGACCGAGGAGTTCAGGATCGAATCCTGGACCGTTATCGCTCACGGCGATCTCCACGAACTGGCCTCGCTCTTCCTCGCCGCCGCGACTACTCACCACGATGCGCCCCTGATCACCTGCCGCCTCGACGGCATTCTTTAAGAGATTATGCAGGACTTGGCGTAATCGAACCGGATCAGCCTCCACGACCAGGCCGGGCGCGCCGACCTGCAACTCGACATGTTGGGTCCCGCCCTCGTACAGCGCCACCACTTCGTTGAGGAAACTGTCTACCGGCAGCGACTCGATGTGCAGTTTGCCGGGTTTGGCATAGTCGGAAAAGTCGTTGACCATGGCCTTCATCGCCTCGACCTGCTGCACGATTGTGTGGGTCGCACGGTCCAGCACCCGGCGGTCTTCGGCGGGCATTTTGTCGAGATATTTGCGACGCAGGCGTTCGGCCGAGAGCTGGATGGGCGTTAGCGGGTTCTTTATCTCGTGTGCCAAACGGCGTGCCACCTCGCCCCAGGCGGCATCGCGCTGCGCCGTGACCAGTTCGGTCACGTCATCGAACACCAGCACATGCCCAACGACGGTGCCAAGTTCGGTCTCCAGCTGCGAATGACGGCACAACAGGACCTGCCGGCCGCTGCCGCGATACAGGGTGATCTCGAAGCGGCCCTCGCGTGCATTGCTGGCGAAGCCCTCGCCGAGCCGGTCGACAAAGGGCT
>JASFJQ010000403.1:0-3135 GCA_050121305.1 Chromatiaceae bacterium | reverse complement strand
CGGTCATTTTTCACGAAAATGTCACACTTGGCGCCCAGAATCGCGGATCCATTTTGGCCTCGGCCAAAAACTTCGACCCGCCGTCACGTGAGTTGGCGGCTAATCCCAATCGAAACCGCCTAGTGGAGGCGCCTGTGAATAGAATGATTCTGATGCCTGCGGTCCTTTCGGCCGCAGTCCTGTCCGGTACGGTCTATGCGGCTGCCGCCCGCGATTATATAAGTATCGTGGGTTCCTCGACCGTCTATCCGTTCTCCACCGTGGTCGCGGAGCAGTTCGGGAAGACCACCAAGTTCAAGACCCCGAAGGTGGAGTCCACGGGATCCGGCGGCGGTCTGAAGCTCTTCTGCAGCGGGGTCGGCGTCGAGCACCCGGACATCACCAATGCCTCCCGGCGGATCAAGAAGTCCGAACAGGAGCTGTGCGCGGAGAACGGCGTCAAGGACATCATCGAGGTCAAGATCGGCTTCGACGGCATCGTCCTCGGCCAGTCGAAGGCCACCGAGCCGCTGGCACTGACGCGCCAGGACATCTTCCTCGCGCTGGCGAAGCAGATCCCGGGCCCGGATGGGAAACTGATCGACAACCCCAATCAGACCTGGAAGGACGTCAGGGCCTCATTGCCGGCCACCAAGATCGAGGTGCTCGGTCCGCCGCCGACCTCCGGGACCCGCGATGCCTTCGTCGAACTCGCCATGGAGGGAGGGGCGAAGAAATACGAAAATCTGGCGAAACTGCGCAAGTCCAAGGACGAGGCCGAGATCCGGGCGCTTATGGCCGAGCTCGGCATCCCCGACAGCGCGTTCAATAAAAGCGGTAAAAAGCTCTTCCAGGCCGTGGCCCACGGGATCCGCGAAGACGGTGTCTTCATCGAGGCCGGCGAGAACGACAACCTGATCGTGCAGAAGCTCGAGGCCAACCCGGCCGCAGTCGGGATCTTCGGCTTCTCCTTCCTCGACCAGAACGCCGACAAGATCCACGGCGCCATGATCGACGGCAAGCCGCCGACCTTCGAGAATATCGCCGACGGTTCCTACCCGGTGTCGCGCCCGCTGTACTTCTATGTGAAAAAGGCCCACGTCGGTGCGGTCCCGGGGATCCCCGAGTATCTGGCCGAGTTCACGTCGGAAAAGGCGATTGGCGATGAGGGCTACCTGACCGAAAAGGGCCTGATACCGGAGCCCGAGGCGGAGCGTAAGCGCTTCCGCTATGACGCCGAGGCGCTGACCCCGATGGGTGCGCTGTAAGCTAACGGGTGTTGGTCCACAGGCCTTGGCTGCCGGCGGCGCCCCAATGGGCGCCGCCGGTACCCTCCGGCGACAATCGGTGACTGAATGCAGACTTGGATTTTGATCCTGGCACTCTTGGGCGTGATGGCGGTGGCCTTTCAGTTCGGCCGTCAGCGATCGCTCGCGTCGGTGGGTGGCAGGAGCGGTGCGCGGACGCTGCATTCCCTACCCGCCTACTACGGGTTCTACACGGCGCTCTGGGCCGGCCTCCCGGCCTTGTTCGTTGTCGGGCTCTGGGTGTTTTTCGAGGGTTCGGTGATCACCGCGATGGTGGTGGAGGGCCTGCCGGCCGAGGTGAAGGATGTCCCGCCGGCGCAGCTGGGCCTGCTGGTCAACGACATCACCAACCTGGCCAACGGTAACATCGTCTCGGCGCAGGTGGATGCCGAGATGCAGCGCGCCGCCGATCACATGAACGAACTGCGCTCGATCGGCAAACTGGCCATGGGGGTCGTCGTGCTGAGTATCGCGCTCGGCGCCGGATCGCTCGCCTGGCGCGCGATCGGCCCGACGATGCGCGCACGCAACCGCGTGGAGTGGATCGTCAGCGGTCTGCTGATCGCCAGCTCGCTGATCGCCATCCTGACCACCCTGGGCATCGTGCTCTCGGTGTTGTTCGAGTCGTTCCGCTTCTTTCAGAAGATTCCGTTCACAGATTTCCTGTTCGGCCTGGAGTGGAGCCCGCAGACCGCGCTGCGTGCCGACCAGGTCGGGGCGAGCGGGGCCTTCGGCGCCGTCCCGCTGTTTGCCGGTACATTGCTGATCTCGTTCATCGCGCTGCTGGTGGCGGTGCCGATCGGCCTGATGTCCGCCATCTACCTGTCGGACTACGCGGGCCCGAGGTTGCGCTCCTACGCCAAACCGGTCCTCGAGGTGCTCGCCGGCGTACCGACCGTGGTCTACGGGTTCTTTGCCGCGCTGACCCTGGCCCCGGCGATCCGCGATGCCGGCGAGGTAATCGGGCTTTCAGTGTCGTCCGAGAGCGCGCTCGCGGCGGGCCTGGTGATGGGTATCATGATCATCCCGTTCGTCTCCTCGTTGTCAGACGATGTCATCAATGCGGTGCCGCAGGCGCTGCGGGATGCGGCCTATGCGCTGGGGGCGACGCGTTCCGAGACCATCCGCCAGGTGGTGCTGCCGGCGGCGCTGCCGGGCATCATCGGTGGGATCCTGCTGGCCGCATCGCGTGCGATCGGCGAGACCATGATTGTGGTCATGGCCGCCGGTCTGAGTGCCAATCTGACCGCCAACCCGCTGGAGAGTGTGACCACGGTGACGGTGCAGATCGTGACCCTGCTGGTTGGCGACCAGGAGTTCGACAGCGCCAAGACACTGGCGGCCTTCGCGCTGGGTCTGCTGCTGTTTGTAGTGACCCTGGGCCTGAACGTCGTGGCACTGCACATCGTGCGCAAGTACCGCGAGCAATACGAGTGACCCAGCATGGCTGAGCAACAGGCAAATCGGCCGCGCGCCATCGACAAGGTAAACGCCTCGCTACGGCGGCGTTACGCCAGGGAACGCCGCTTCAAGGCCATGGGCCTGGGCGCGGTGATCCTCGGCCTGCTGTTCGTCTCGCTGCTGTTCTTCGATATCGTCAGCAAGGGCTACACGGCCTTCGGGCAGACCCATATCGAGCTAGAGGTGTTCTTCGACCCCGAGGTGATCGATCCGGAGGGCACGCGGGACATGGCCGCGATCACGCGCGCCGACTTCCGCAAGCTGGTGCGCGCGCCCCTGCTGGAGCTGTTTCCGCAGGTCACCTCGCGGCGTGACAAGCGTGCGTTGTACGCGATCTTGAGCACCGGGGCACCGTTCCAGCTGCTCGATATGGTCAAGGCCGATCCCG
>JASFJQ010000402.1:0-3140 GCA_050121305.1 Chromatiaceae bacterium | reverse complement strand
TTGGCGGGATTCCGATGGAACTCGTCTATCGGCGCCGCTGCCGGCGCCAGCCGCGGCTGATCCTGATCGTCGATGTGAGCCGTTCGATGTCACTCTACAGCCAGGTCTTTCTGCGTTTCGCACGCGGTGTCGTCAATGCGTTTCGCGATGCCTCGGCGTTTGCCTACCACACCCGGCTGGTCCCGGTTACCGAGGCGCTGCGGCAGACCGACCTGATGCGTATGCGCAGCAGCCTGGCGCTGATCTCACAGGGTTGGTCCGGGGGCACCCGGATAGGCGAGTGTCTGCAACAGTTCAACGACGACTACGCGCGGCTGCTGAATAGTCGCAGTGTGGTCATTATCGTCAGCGACGGGCTCGATACCGGCGAGCCGGCGGCGCTGGCCGCCGAGCTGGCCCGCATCCAACAGCGCTGCCGCAAACTGGTCTGGCTCAACCCGCTGCTGGGGCGCGAGGGCTACGAGCCCAGGACCCGCGGCATGCTGGCGGCGCTGCCGTATATCGACCTGTTCGCACCGGCGCATAACCTGCAAAGCCTGCAGGCCCTGGAGCCGGTCCTGAGCGGGCTGTGAGTTGGAGACAAAGGGAGCGACCATGGTGCACAGCGATGCGGTGTTGGACAAGGCGCAGGAACTCAAGGCCGAAGGGACAGCCTTCGTGTTGGCGACCGTGGTGCGCGCGGAGTCACCGACCTCGGCCAAACCGGGCGCCAAGGCCATCGTCACCGCGCAGGGCGAGCTGATCGGCTGGATCGGCGGCGGCTGCGCGCAGCCGGCCGTGCTCGACACCGCGAAAAAGGCACTCAAAGACGGCCAGTCACGCCTGATCCGCGTCAGCCCCAACAAGGGCGGAAATGTCGAGGAGGGCATCATCGACTTCGGTATGACCTGCCACAGTGGAGGCACCTTGGATATCTTTATCGACCCCGTGATCGCGCGGCCGGCGCTGCTGATCATCGGCGCCTCGCCGGTGGCGCAGACCCTGAGCGCACTGGCCCATCGCGCCGGATTCGCGGTGCATGTGGCGTTTCCCGATGCCGATGCCGAGATGTTTCCGGACGCCGTGCAGATCATCGACGGGTTGGCATTGACGCCGCTGGCGCAGCGGGTTCCGCCGTTTCTGGTGGTGGCTACCCAGGGCAAGCGCGACGAGGCCGGCCTCGAGGCGGCGCTGCAACTCGGTAGTCCCTATGTCGCCTTCGTCGCCAGCGCGCGCAAGGCCGATAAACTGAAGTCCAACCTCAAGGCGGGCGGCCTTGATCCCGCACGGGTGGATGCGATCTGCGCCCCGGCAGGCGTCGAGATCGGCGCGGTGACGCCCGAGGAGATCGCGGTGTCGGTGCTCGCGGGGTTGATCCAGGCGTACCGCGGCGGTATGCCCGTCGCGTCTGCCGAGGCCAGCGGCAGCGTCGCGGCCAAAGCGACCGGTGGCTGCTGTGCGTCTGACGCAGAGGTCGCTGCGCCCGCTGCGCAGGCCGGCTGTTGCGGCGGCGAGGCAGGCAGCCCGGCGACCGGCGTCGACCCGGTGTGTGGCATGCAGGTCGAGATCGAGGGCGCCGCGTTCGTCGCCACCCATGAAGGGCAGAGCTACTGGTTCTGCTGCCGCGGCTGTCAGCAGGCCTTCGAGGAGGACCCGCTGCAGTACCTGTCGGCGCGGGCGGCCTCCTGATGCGTGTCTCCGCGATCCTGCTGGCCGCCGGCGAGTCGCGCCGCATGGGCACAATCAACAAGCTGGCGCTGCCGGTCGGTGGGCGGCCCCTGGTACGCCGCACCGCGGAGACCCTGCTGCAGGCCGGTCTCGAGGAGGTCGTCGCCGTCGTCGGCCACGAGCGTGACAGCGTCAGTGCGTTGCTCCGCGGTCTGCGGCTGCGCATTGTCCACAACGACGACTATCGCGAGGGTCAGATGACCTCGGTGTATTGCGGCATGGCCGCGTTGCACAGCGACTGCGACGCCGTGCTGGTGTGCCTGGCCGATCTGCCGCTGCTCAGGGTCGAGGACCTGATGCGGCTGATCACGGCCTTCGCCGACTGCCCGACCTCCGTACTGGTCCCGACCTACAAGGGTGCGCGCGGCAACCCGATCCTGCTCGCCCATGCCCACCGCGCGCAGATCCTCGCCGGTGACCGCAACCTCGGCTGCAAGCGCCTGATCGAGAAGAACCCCGGGCTCGTGACAACGCTGGAGATGGATAACGATCACACGGTGTTCGATCTGGACACGCCCGACGCCTACCGCCAGCTGCAGCAGCGCCTGGGCGAGACCCCCGTCGCGCAAGCGATTTCCAACTGCGGCTGAGAGGCGCGCCATGGCAAAAGACATCAACGACGTCATCCTGGAGATGCAGCGCAGTGGGCTGCCCTTTGCGGTAGCGACCGTCGTCGAGACAACCGGCTCGGTGTCGGCGAAGACCGCCTCCAAGGCGGTGATCGACCATGAGGGCCGCGTGGTCGCCGGCTGGGTCGGCGGCGGCTGCGCCGAGTCGGGCACCTGCGAGAAGGCCCTGGAGTGCATTCGCAGCGGCGAGACCGCGATGCTCGACATCGACCTCGACGATGAGATCCTGGGTGCCGGTATGCCCTGCGGCGGCAGCATGCGGGTCTACGTCGAGCCGGTCCTGCCGCGACCCTGTCTGTGGATCATGGGCCACGGTCGGGTCGCCGAGTCGCTGTGCATCCTCGGCGATCTGCTCGGCCTGCAGGTTATTGTCAATGACCCCGGTGTCGATTGGGACCGATACCCCGGTGCCAGCCGCCTGATACGCGACGACCTGGACTACGATCAGCTGACGCCGGCCGCCGGCGACTATGTGGTAATCGCCACGCAGCACAAGGGGGACCATGAATCGATGAAGAAGGCACTGGCTTCACAGGCCGGCTATATCGCGCTGATCGCCAGTCGCAAGCGCTCGGGCCTGGTGATGGACTACCTGCGCGAGGAGGGATTCAGCGAGGCGGATATCGCCCGGGTGATGGCGCCGTCCGGGCTGGATCTCGGGGCGCGCACCCCGGAGGAGATCGCACTGTGTGTAATGAGCGAGATCACGCTGCTGCGGCGCGGCGGCAGCGGGATGCGCATGCGCGACAAACTGCAGGAGCAGCGTCGCCTGCGCGCCGCCCGGAGCTGAGGCGTCGTGACCGC
>JASFJQ010000401.1:0-3141 GCA_050121305.1 Chromatiaceae bacterium | reverse complement strand
GATCGGATCGACGCCCGCGACGCTTGACGCACCTTGCCCGGCTCCCCAGAATCATCGATCCGCCGCCGATTACCGACTGTTTGTAAGAGCATTTTCAAGAGTTCAAGCTCTCGTCTGAGAAAAATGGGTCGCAAATCACTCGCTAAAGATACCTGGGTGCGGATCCGCGACCTGACATTCTATCGCGGCACACGCGTGATTTTCGAGGGCGTCGATATCGATGTGCCTCGCGGCGCCGTGACGGCGATCATGGGACCGTCGGGGTCCGGCAAGACCACACTGCTCAAGCTGATCGGCGGTCAGTTGACGCCGGACGCCGGCCGCGTCGAGGTCGATGGCCAAGACGTGCACGCCCTTTCGACACGCGATCTCTATCGCCTGCGGATGCGCATGGGAATGTTGTTCCAGAGCGGGGCGCTGCTGACCGATCTGTCGGTGTTCGAGAATGTCGCCTACCCGCTGCGCGAACATACCCGTCTGACGCCATCGATGATCCGCAAGCTTGTGCTGCTGAAGCTCGAGGCGGTCGGCCTACGCGGCGCCCACCGCTTGATGCCGAGCGAGCTGTCGGGTGGTATGGCGCGGCGCGTCGCGCTGGCACGCGCCATTGCGCTGGATCCGATGATGATCATGTATGACGAGCCTTTCACCGGCCAGGATCCGATCTCCATGGGCGTCCTGGTACAGCTCATTCGGCGGCTCAACGACGCCGCACGCATCACCAGCGTGATCGTCTCCCATGACGTCGCGGAGACATCGCAGATCGCAGATCTCGTCTATGTCATCTCGAACGGCCGGGTGATCGAATCGGGGCCGCCGCAGAAGCTGCGCGACAGCGGCGGCGAATGGACGCGCCAGTTCATGCAGGGGCTGGCCGATGGCCCCGTGCCATTCCACTACCCGGCGCCGGAGCTGGCGGTCGACCTGTTTGCGGAGTCGGATTGATGGAGTGGCTGGCCACATTGGGTCGCCAAGGTCTGACGGTGTCTGCCCGCCTTGGGCGGGCAGCGCTATTGATGCTGGCGATGCTCAGAGGCCTCCCGGCCTTACTGCGCCGACCGCGCCTGTTACTGGAGCAGCTGTTGTCGGTCGGTGTGCTGACGGTGCTGATCGTGGCCGTTTCGGGCATCTTCGTCGGGATGGTGCTGGGCCTTCAGGGTTACTACATCCTGTCGCGCTTCGGCGCCGAAGCGACCCTGGGTGTGATGGTGGCCGCGTCGCTGGTCCGTGAATTGGGCCCGGTGGTCACGGCACTCCTGTATGCCGGACGCGCAGGGTCGGCGATGTCCGCCGAGATCGGCTTGATGAAAGCGACCGAGCAGTTGTCCGGTCTAGAGATGATGGCGGTCAACCCGGAACACCGGGTGCTGACGCCACGCCTGATTGCCGGGATCATCTCCATGCCGCTACTCGCGGCGATGTTCAGCGTACTCGGCGTTTACGGCGGCTGGTTCGTGGGCGTGGGGCTCCTGGGCGTGGACGAGGGGACCTATTGGGCGCAGATGCAATCGCAGATCGATTGGTCTGACGATGTGCTCAATGGGGTGATCAAGTCCGTGGTGTTCGGGGTTGTCTGCACCTGGATCGCGATTTTTCAGGGCTACGAATGCGTACCGACGTCTGAAGGAGTCAGTCGGGCGACGACGCGCTCGGTGGTACATTCATCGCTGGCCGTGCTCGGGCTGGATTTTGTGTTGACGGCGATGATGTTCGATTAATTCTTGAAAGGACCGGACTATGTCGAAAACGCGACAGATAGAGATCTTGGTAGGCGCCTTCATGGCGGCCGGTTTCGTCGCGCTGTTCTTCTTGGCGATGCAGGTCAGCAACCTGGGTGCGGTCAACACCGGGGGCTCGTACAAGGTGATCGCACGGTTCGATAACATCGGCGGGCTGAAGGTAAAATCCCCGGTCACCATGGCCGGCGTGGAAGTCGGACGCGTGGTCGACATCTACTACGACCCTAAAGATTTTCGTGCCGTAGCCGTTTTGGGAATCTATTCGCAATACGATGGGATTCCCGATGATACCTTCGCAAAAATTCTGACCGCAGGCCTGCTCGGTGAGCAGTACGTCGGGCTGGATCCGGGTGGCAGCGACCAAGTCCTCAAGGACGGCAGCGAGATCGGAATTACCCAGTCTGCGCTGGTGCTGGAGGAGATCATCGGGCAGTTCATCTACGGCAAGGCGCAAGAAGGAGCGAACTGATGCAAACCCTGACCGTCATCCGCCGGGCTCTGGTCGCTTATCTCCTGCTCGTGTCCCTCGCGGTCGCTGCGGTGTCAGATCCGCAGCAGATGGTGCGTGAGACGGGCGACCGCGTCCTGGCCGAGTTGGACACCCGCAAGACCGATCTGCAGAACGACCCCAGCCTGATCTACCCGTTCATCGAGACCGTGATCTTGCCGCTGTTCGACTTTCGCTTCATGTCGCAGTCGGCGTTAGGGCGTTTTTGGCGGGATGCCAGCGAAGAGCAGAGACATGAGCTTACCGTCGAGTTCCGCGAACTGCTCGTCCGTACCTATGCCTCGGCCCTGCTCGATTACACGGACCAAAAAGTCGAGCTGCTACCGGTGCGTTACCCGCCGGATGCGACCCAGGTAACCATCCCCACCCGACTGCAGGCGCCCGGTGCGCCGCCGATCCCGATGGACTATCGTTTGCGCCTCAACGGCGAAAACTGGCTGATCTATGATGTCGTCATCGACGGCGTCAGTCTGGTAACCAACTACCGGAGCCAGTTCGCGGCCGAGGTCCGGCGTGGCGGTGTGGACGGCCTGATCCGCACGCTGGCGTCTAAGAACCAGCGCGGGAGTAACTAGGCATGGCGAGCCTGACGCCCGCAGATGGGGGGCGCTGGGTGGTGGGCGGCGTGCTGGATTTTGAGACAGTGCCCAAGATCTGGCCGGCGCTGGATGCACTCCTCGAAGAGACCAGCGACGGCCAGCTGACGTTGTCGCTGGCGGGGGTCAACCAGGCCAATAGCGCAGGTCTGGTCATGCTGCTTGAGGCGCGGGACCGTGCGCGCCAGCTGAACTGTCGACTGGATCTGGTCCATGTCCCCCAAGAGCTTCACGACCTCGCAAGCGTGTCGCAGTGTGAAGCGCTGATTGCCGAGGGCTAGGAGCCTGCGCGGTAGAA
>JASFJQ010000400.1:0-3145 GCA_050121305.1 Chromatiaceae bacterium | reverse complement strand
GCGGGGATCAGTTTACGCCGTGACAGATCACCGGCACCGCCGAAGATCACGATCGTGCAGGCCTGCGGGAACAGCTCCTGGCTGCCACCTCCCATCAGCGGGTTCGGCTCGGCGGGCGATTCCTTCATGGGGTCTTACCGGGCTCCTGATGACCGCCGAACTGTTTGCGCATCGCAGACAGCAGCTTGTCGGCAAAGCTGGCCTCCTGGCGGGAGCGGAAGCGCGCATACAGCGCCGCAGTCAGCACATGCGCGGGGACCGCCTCGTCGATCGCGGCCTGTACGGTCCAGCGGCCCTCGCCGGAGTCCGAGACCCGACCGCTGAACGCGTCCAGGTTGGGATCCTCGCTGAGCGCAATCGCGGTCAGATCCAGCAGCCAGGAGCTGACCACACTGCCCCGGCGCCACAGCTCGGCGATATCCGGGAGATTGAGGTCGTAGCGGATATCTTCCGGCAGGCTCTCTGACGCGGCGTTGCGGAAGATATCGAAGCCCTCCGCATAGGCCTGCATCAGGCCGTATTCGATGCCGTTGTGGACCATCTTCACAAAATGCCCCGCACCCACGGGACCGCAGTGCAAGAATCCCCGTTCTGCCGCAGAGGGCGTCTGGCCATCGCGGCCAGGTGTGCGTTGGATGTCGCCCAGGCCGGGCGCCAGCGTCACGAACAGGGGTTCGAGTCGATCGACGGCCTCCTGCGCGCCTCCGATCATCAGGCAATAACCGCGTTCACGCCCCCAAACACCACCGCTGGTGCCGACGTCGACGTAATCGATGCCGTTGGCGGCGACCTCCCTGGCGCGCCTGACATCGTCTTTGAAATAGCTGTTGCCGCCGTCGATGATGGTATCCCCGGGCGATAGTCGCTCGCGCAGCTGGGCCACGACGGACTCGGTCGGGGCGCCGTCGGGGACCATGCACCAGGCCACCCGCGGCGGTTCCAGCCAGCCGATGAATTCGTCCAGGGACGTCGTGGCCCGAAAGCCGTCGCGCGTCATCGCCGCCGCGTTGCCCTGATCGAGATCGTAGCCGACGCACTCGTGGCCGCCATCGGACAGGCGCCGGGCCATGTTGGCGCCCATGCGCCCAAGACCGATCATGCCGATACGCATACTGAATCCCCTTGATTGATAAAGGACGTTATCTCGCCGTGTCTACTGCACGTCGCATGCCATGCTTAGCCTACGAAACCCAGCGCCTCCGCGAACCCCGCGGCCGGGTATTGCACCGCCTTATTCGAATGCGGCGCCTCACGCACCAAAAAGACGCAGACGGACACGTCGACTGGAGCGGTCAGCGGCCGGTGTAGCTCAACAGGAAACTCGGATCAGACCGCATCGAGGGCATCTGCCAATGCCTCCCAGGACAACAGCACACAGCGCCGACGCGCCGGATACTCGCGCACCGCGGACAGCGCCTGCAGGTCGGCGGGTGGAGCGGCCAGCCCCTCGCCATCCCCCTGCTGGAACCAATGCTGCATGTCCTCGCACAGGTGCCGGGCATCAGCCGCAGTCTGCCCGCTGACCGCCTCGGTCATCATGGACGAGGAGGCGATGCAGACCGAGCAGCCGCGACCGCGAAACTTGACCTCCCGCAGCACCTCGCCGTCCAGATACAGGCCCACCTCGATCTCATCACCGCAACGCGGGTTGGCCCCACGGCGCACGATATCCGCGTCCGTGAGTGCACTGTCGCACTTGTTGTGCGGCTGGCGGTAGTGGCGCAGCAGGGTCTCTTTGTACAGGCCGTGGTCCACGATCAACAAGGCTCCGGGGAAAACACGCGACCGGCGGCGTCCAGTGCGGCGACCAGCGCATTCACATCGTCCTGGTCGTTGTAGACGCCGAAGCTGGCGCGTGCAGTGGCGACAATCCCGAGTCGCCGCAGCAACGGCTGGGCACAGTGATGGCCGGCGCGAATCGCGACGCCGTGCTCGCCGGCGATCTGCGCCAGGTCATGCGGATGCACCCCCTCCATCGTGAACGACAGGATCGCCGAGGACGCCGGCGGGCTCAGCAGGCGCAGGCCGGGCAGTGCGCCGAGGGACATCGCGGCGACCCGGGTCAGTGCCTCGACGTGGCGGTGTACCCGCCCGCGGTCCAGGCCGTCGAGATAACGGGCCGCTGCGGCAAAGCCGGCCGCGCCCGGCAGATTCGGCGATCCGGCCTCGAACCGTGCCGGTCCGTCAGACCAGCGGCTCGGCGCATTGCCCTCGCCCACCTCGTCGACCATGCCGCCCCCCAGCAGCAGCGGCTGCATCTCCGCCAGGTGCTCTTCGCACGCATATAGCAGACCGATGCCGGCCGGACCGTACATCTTGTGCGCGGAGAACGTGAGGAAGTCACAACCGAGCCTGGCGACATCGAGCGTCAGATGCGACACCGACTGCGCGGCATCGACCAGGACCGGGATCGCGTTGGCGCGTGCCTCGGCGCACAGCTGCTGGATCGGGTTCTCGATGCCGAGGACATTGGAGACATGGCAGACCGCGATCAGGCGCGTGCGCGACCCGTACAGCTCGGGCGTCCCGGCGAGATCTAGACGACCGTTCTCGTCCAGCTCGATGATGCCCAACTCGGCGCCGCGCTGCTGGCATATACGCTGCCAGGGAAGATAGTTCGCATGGTGTTCCATGCGGCTGACCCAGATCCGATCGCCCGGCTGCAGGCGCGGCAGCGCCCAACCGACCGCGACCATGTTGATCGCCTCAGTGGCCGACCGCGTGAAGACCAGCCGATCGGCCGATTCCGCGCCGATGAAGTCGGCCAGGGTCTGGCGCGATTGCTCGTAGCGTGCGGTCGCCACCTCGGCCAGCGGATACAGCCCGCGGTGTATGGGGCCGTACGCCTGCGCATAGCAGTCGCTGACGGCGTCGATGACCGCCTGCGGCTTATGCGTCGTCGCCGCGTTGTCGAGGTAATGCAGACCGCGGGCCAGCGGGGCCTCGCGCAGCAGCGGAAAATCGCGCTTCACCTGCACGGTGTCCAGGCGGTCCGCTACCATGCTGGTTTGCACTGCCGCGGTCACGACGCCTCAGCTCCGGGCGGCGCGCAGGCGACGCTGCTCCTGCAGTTTGTCGCGCATGCGCATCCCGCTGCCGCCGCGCCGCAGCAGCGTGATCTCGCTCATTACACACAGTGCGATCT
>JASFJQ010000399.1:0-3146 GCA_050121305.1 Chromatiaceae bacterium | reverse complement strand
GCCGAGTACTTTCAGCGCTGCTTCGATCGCGAGCTGGACGGCTCCGGCCCGCGGAGGCCGCAGGCCGTGAACCTCTGACGCCACCTGCGGTGACGGCGATGAGGACGGCACAACAACAGGCGCGTGAGCAACAGCGGGTCGAGGAGTTGTGTGGCGCCGCAATCCGCGCGCTGACCGGTGATCGTGAACTCCATATGCGGGCGCGCGGCCTCTACCGCGGCCGGCAACGTCTGGCCTTGCATGCCCCCCACCTGCGTACCGACCCCGAGCGCGACGACCTCACTGACCATCGCGGTGCCGCCGATGGCATGGCATTGCGCCTGCTGCACTCTGATCCGGCGCTGCATCGCTCCCTGTGTCCGGACGATCCGGTGCAGCGCCTGATCTTCGATGTGCTGGAACAACTGCGCGTTGAATCGCTGGCACCGGCCGCCAGGCCCGGTATGGCGAACAATCTGGTCCAGCGCTTTGAATCCTGGTCGCACCAGTACCATCATGCGGGTCTGACCGACAGCGCGCTGGGGATCCTGCTGTATACCCTCGTGCAGGTCTGTTGGGCGCGGCTCAATGCCCGCCGCGTGGTGGCCGAGACCGAGGACCTGATCGAGGCCACGCGCGCCGGTATCGTCCCGCTGATCGGCCATGACCTGGCCGCGATGAAAAGGCACCGCCAGGATCAGGTTGCCTTTGCGGCAGCCGCCCTTTCGATTGCCCGCCAGGTACACGCATTGATCGAGGAGGCGCAGTCCGGGCAGCTGCGCGACGCCGACGACGATGAAGCAGACGGGGACAGCGCGTCACTCCGATTCCTGCTGGACCGGGACGACGGTGACGACGGTGCGATGGCGGTGGCGCCAACCGGCCGCAGCAAGGTGTTTGCAGAGGCCGATGCGGGCTACCGCGTATTCAGTTCGCAATATGACCGGGAGGTCGCCGCAGCCGGCCTTGTGCGCCCGGCACTGCTGCGCGAGCTGCGTGAGCGCCTCGACCGGCGCGTGAATGATCAGGGGATCAACATCCCGCGCCTCGCACGTCGACTGGCGTGCCTGTTCGCGCACCCCGAGCGCGACGGGTGGGCATTCGGCGAGGAAGAGGGGACCATTGACGGCCGGCGGCTGGCGCAGCTGATCAGCTCGCCGACGCAGCGCCGTGTGTTCTATAAAGACCGCTACCGGCCGATCCCGCATACCCTGTTCAGCATCCTGATCGATTGTTCCGGCTCGATGAAGGCGCATATCGAGCCGCTAGCGGTGTTGGTAGATGTGTGGGCGCGCGCGCTGCAGCAGGCCGGTGTCAGCACTGAGATACTGGGTTTCACCACCGGTGCCTGGAACGGCGGCCGCGTACAGCGAGACTGGATGGCGAGAGGGCGGCCGCAGCACCCGGGGCGCCTGAACGAACTGACCTACATGGTCTACAAGGACGCCGACACCAGCTGGCGCCGGGCGCGGCCGGCGATCGCCGCGCTACTCAAGCCGGATCTGTTTCGTGAGGGGGTCGACGGCGAGGCTATCGACTGGGCCTGTGCGCGCATGCGCGGCCGTTGCGAGACGCGACGCCTGTTGTTGGTGATCTCCGACGGCTGTCCGATGGACACAGCGACCAATCTGGCCAACGATCCGCTCTATCTCGACAATCACCTCAAGGAGGTGATCGCCCGCCACGAGCAACTGGGCGAGGTGGCGATCTACGGTCTTGGCGTCGGGCTCGACCTGAGCCCCTATTACAGCCGTTGCCTGGCACTTGATTTCTCGCAGGGCCTCGACAACGACATGCTCGGCGAGGTCCTGCGCCTGCTGAGCGGTGGTCATCGGCGCTAATAAGCTAGCCCGCTTATCTCACCGATTACCTACTGCGCGGCCCGATACGCTTGCTGTGACGGTGCGCTGTCCGATGCCATCCCTGGCATCGGCCCTCTGGGCGCACTGCGTGCGACCCGTTTCGCTCCCGGCGAAACGGTCTCGTTGCGGCCGGCTCGACGTAGTGTCGGCTACGCCTTCTCCGCCCTCCGCTGCGTGCGCCCCGCCACAGCGGCGTCTCGAACCGCTCGCGACGGAAAACGGTGAGATAAGCGGGCTAGAGGTCCTGAATCTCCCCCGACTGGAACAGGCGTCTCAGCGATCGCTCTTCGAGCGCCTCGGCGGGCTCGACGTCGACGTCCTGCGCCTCGCCAATGAAATCCAGGGTGACGCCGTCGTCGCCCCGCCGGCCGTGGTAGTGCTCGGACCACGGCAGATGTTGCATGGCCTTGCGCTGCCGCTGTGCGGCATCTGCCCCGGTGAGGATCGCGATCAAGTAGGGTCTGCCGCAGCTGGTGAAATGTACCAGCCGATAGCGCGGCTCGAACACATCCGCGATCTCCGTCAGCTTGTTGAACGCGGAATTGCGTTCGCCCCAGGGACAGAAGATGACATGAAACTCCTCGGGCAGATCGTTGCCCTGGCGTTGCGCCCGGGACAGCGCCGACTCGATAAAGCCGTCGATGGACGTGATCCCCCAGGGCGGCGGCGATCCCTGGAGTCTAATCCGACCGATAGTCTGCATTCGCATCGACCTTATATGACTGATACCTGGGGCCAAGGTGCTGGTGATCGTAAGTGAACATTATGACCTTGGCGAAGGTCGTTGACCTAATCCTCGCGGGCGCCAAACACACTCTAGCCGGCTGGACTGACCGACGGATAACGCATACGGATGGCCCGCTCAGGCGGCGGCATCCCCGCGGTCGCCGCATTCCAGGGTCGCCATGCGAGCCGCGGCATGGCGTAGGGGCGGGAGGTACTGGCGCAGCTCGTCGAGCGATTTGCGTACCGAGGGCGCATGAATGGCGATGGCGAAACACATCTGACCGTCCCTGCCGATCACCGGGACCGCGATCGCAACCATGCCCTCGAGGTACTCACCGGTATCGTAGCCGACGCCCTCGTCGGCGATCCGGTCTAGTTCCAGTTGTAGCTGCGCGGCGTCGGTGATGGTCAAATCAGTGTACCGTTTGAGTGCCAGGCTGCCGAGCAGGCGACGTCGCGCCGCAGGCTTCATGTAGGCGAGGAACAACTTGCCGGTGGCGGTGCAGTGCAGCGGCAGATGCGAGCCGACCGGGAGATGGATTCGGTACGGCCAGTTGGTCTCGACGCGGTCGAGATACA
>JASFJQ010000398.1:0-3169 GCA_050121305.1 Chromatiaceae bacterium | reverse complement strand
GCCGCGTGGATCGCATTGTGGTCGGCGTTATCGCTCAAACCCCAGCCGTCAAAGATCAGGAGAAGCGCTGGGCGTACCTTATTTTCCATTGTTTGTCTCACTCGGCCCCTTGCTGCCGGGCGGCCGACTCTGAGTTAACCGCATGAAATATCTAAAAAATTTACCCGCTGAGCCGGCTCCATTTCGCCCCGCGACGGTCGCCGCTTATTGAATCACTTTCGCCCCGCAGGCGCTACCGAGCGAGCGACCGGCCCGGCGCCATAAGGGAATATTGGCCGCGGATCGAAGAAAAAAGCTCGCTGCTGATGGCCGATTCCTGCTTCAATAGCGGTCTATTATTAGATTAGAGGCTAGTGAATAGCCCATTTAAGGAGGTTATTCTGTGACTCTGCACGAGAAGTCGGTGGTTTCCATGCATGACGAATTTGACGGCGAACTCTCGCTTTTGGAGGGTGATGAAGACATCGATCGCGCCTCGCGCTCGCTCAAGGCAATGTCGCATCCGCTGCGTCTGAAGATCCTTTGCACCCTTGGCGACCAGGAGATCAGCGTACAGGACATCGTCGACCAGGTCGGCACCTCGCAGAGCAACATCTCTCAACACCTTGCGATCCTGCGCGATAAGGGTATCCTCACCTCCCGCAAAGACGCGAATCGGGTGTTTTATCGCGTCAGCGATAATCGCACCCTGCGCCTGATCTGCATGATGCGTGAGGTGTTTTGCACCCACGATCACTGAGCAGGCGCCCCCGGCACGGGGGAGGGCGGCAAGGTAGACACTCGCGGACGGGCAGGCTACCGCCTCCCGTCTCGTCGTTTTTTGCGGTGGCGATGACGCATGGAACAACTCCTGGAATTTGCCGGCAATCACCCGTTACTCATCGGGTCGTTCGTCATTGTATCGTCGGCACTCGTCTGGAATTTCATCAGCGAACCGGGCGGCAAATACGCGGTGGACCCGATGGGTGCCACGGCGCTGATCAATCATGAAGACGCGGTAGTGCTGGACGTCAGATCGATGGCTGAGTTCAAGGACGGCCACATCCTCAACGCCATCAATCTGCCGCTGAACGGCCTCGGCAATAATCTCAAGCAGCTTGAAAAATTCCGCGACCGGCCGATTGTCGCAGTGTGTCGATCAGGTTCGCGTTCCGGTTCGGCATGCAGTCTGCTGCGCAAGCATGGCTTCGAGAACGTGAAAAATCTACGTGGTGGCATGATGGCCTGGGAAAGCGCCAGTCTACCGGTGAAACGCAAATAAACCGTCCTGCAGGAGACTACCTTGAGCGACGAACAACCGACCCAGCGCCAGTTTCTGGTGCAGCGTATCTACACCAAGGACATTTCGTTCGAGGCACCGAACTCGCCCGCGATCTTCCAGGAGAACTGGACGCCCGAGATCAAGGTCGGTCTGAGCAGCGAGACGCGCAGGCCCGGCAACGACAACCTGGAGGTGACGCTCAAGGTCAGCGTCGAGGCGAAGCACGAAGACAAGACGGTCTTCCTGGTCGAGGTGCAGCAGGCTGGACTGTTTCTCGCCCAGGGCTTCAGCGAGCAGGAGATGGGGGCGGTGAGCGGCGTCGCCGCGCCCAACGTCCTGTTCCCGTACGCCCGTGAGGCAATCTCGGATCTGGTGACGCGCGGCAGCTTCCCGCAGTTCGTGCTGCAGCCGGTAAACTTCGAGGCGCTGTACGCGCAGCAGCGGCAGGCGAAGGCCGCCGAGGCGGCGGACGAATCCCCCGCCCATTGAGTTGAGCGTGCAGCCGGCCAGTATCGCCGTGCTGGGGGCCGGCTCCTGGGGTACCGCGCTCGCGATCCATCTGGCCCGCAACGGTTCCGCAGTCGCACTGTGGGGCCATACCACCGATCAGGTCGACGCGCTGCGGCGTGACCGGGAGAATCGCCACTACCTACCGGGGATCGCCTTCCCCGCCGCGCTGACGCCGACTGGCGACCTGGGCGGCGCATTGAACGCCGCCGATGAAGTCCTGGTGGTCGTGCCCAGCCATGCATTCGCCGAGGTCTGCACCCAGATCGCCGAACTGCGACCCGATCTGCAGCGCCTGGGCTGGGCGACCAAGGGCTTCGATCCCGTCAGTGGCGAGTTGCTCAGCGAGGTCGCGGCAGACCGGCTGCCCGGCTGCAGCCTGGCCGTGGTCTCTGGCCCCACCTTCGCAGGAGAGGTCGCACGCGGCCTTCCCACTGCGATCACAGTCGCCGCCGATAGCCCGGCGCACGCCGAACGCGTTGCGGCCTATCTACACGGCGAAAACTTTCGCGCCTACACCAGCAGCGATTTGATCGGCGTGCAGGTCGGCGGCGCAAGCAAGAACGTCATGGCCATTGCTGCCGGCATCTCGGACGGTCTCGGATTCGGCGCCAATGCCCGCGCTGCATTGATCACTCGGGGCCTGCACGAGATCACCCTGCTCGGTCTGGCGCTGGGCGGCCGGCCCGAGACCTTCATGGGCCTGGCCGGGCTCGGTGATCTCGCGCTGACCTGCACCGACGACCAGTCGCGCAACCGGCGGATGGGCCTGGCCCTTGCGCGTGGTCTGGATGTCGCAGCGGCGAAACGCGAGATCGGCCAGGAGGTCGAGGGCGTGGCGACCGCGCGCGAGGTCCGGCGCAAGGCGCGCGTCCTGGGCGTGGAGATGCCGATCACCGAACAGACCTATCGGGTGCTCTTCCAGGGGCTCGAACCGTCAGCGGCGGTGCAGAATCTGCTCAGCCGTGAGGCCAAACCCGAGTAGCACTCGCCCGAAAATCTCACCAGGCGAAAGACCAACATCGGAAAACAGGCTTTGAAACCTGGTGTTAGGCTCAAATTTCTGCTTTCGGGTAGAGTCCGGGCTAGGAGCCTGCCGCAGGGAAGCGGTTCTCGACCAGCACATCGGCCAAGGGCAGCTGTCCCGGCCGCGGCCACGGATCTTTGATCCCCTTCCCGATCACCAGCATCAAGGCGATCTCGTGGTCTTCAGGCAGCCCGATGATCTCCCCGACCTTCGTATAATCGAAACCATCCATCGGGCAGCTCTCGTATCCCAGCTGCTGCGCTACCAACATCAGATTCTGCGCGACCAGGCCACAGGAACGCATGCCCTCATCGCGCGCTATCTGGGGTTTGCCGCGGTAATAATCGGCGATCGCCGGGACGAGGAAATCCTGT
>JASFJQ010000397.1:0-3171 GCA_050121305.1 Chromatiaceae bacterium | reverse complement strand
GTCTGAACGTGATGGCCGACCTCGTGTGCAACCACATAGGCCTGAGCGAAATCACCGGGTGCATCGTGCCGTTGCCTGAGATCGTCAAAAAACCCCAGATCGAGATAGACCTTCTGATCCGCTGGGCAATAGAACGGCCCCATCGCGGCCTGGCCGAGGCCACAGGCCGAATTCACGGCCCCGCGATACAGCACTAGGCGCGGTTCACGGTAGCTTTCGCCACCGGCCTGGAAAAGGGTGTTCCAGGTCTCTTCGGTGTCGGCCAGCACGACCGATACGAATTCGACCATCTCCTCTTCCTGCGCGCTCTGCTCGACCTGTCCCTGAGGTTGACCCTGCGTACTGGGTGCGCCAGTCCCTGCCAGCCCCCCAAGCAGATCCCCCAGACTTCCACCGCTGAAGTAGCTGTAGGCACCCAATGCCAACACCACGGCCAGCGTGCCTTTGACGCCGAGAAAGCGGAACACCACAGGCAACAGACGCAGCAGACCGCCACCGCCACCTCGCAGCCCGCCCAGCCCGCCGACCGAGGAGGCGCGGCGGTCCTCGATGTTGCTGCTCTGTCTCCTGCCCTTCCAACGCATCGCTTGTCCCCCCGGACGACTGACAAACCGCGGCGGCCGGCGTATCGCGGGCCGCGCAAGACATGCGACCCCGCTTTTTGAACCGACGACCGGAAAAACTCGGAGTGTAAACCTTTGCGCCGCAGCGGTGCCGGCGGACTTCCTTTCAGGTTAAAGTCCGACGAGACTTGCGGAGGGGCTCATGGCCGACAACGACATCCTGCTCGGCGGGACGGGCAGCAAACAGGTTCGACTCAACGCCGGCATGGCCAATCGACATGGCCTGATCACCGGGGCCACGGGGACCGGCAAGACAATCACCCTGCAGGTACTGGCCGAGTCGTTCTCGCGGCTGGGTGTCCCGGTATTCACGGCCGACGTCAAGGGCGATCTATCCGGTCTTGCCGGGCCGGGAAAAGACAACCCAAAGATCGATGAGCGCCTGCGGTTCATTGGAATGGAGGGGCAGGTCTTCGAGGCGAGCCCCACCGTCTTCTGGGACGTTTACGGCAAGAACGGGCATCCGGTGCGCACCACGGTGTCCGAAATGGGGCCGATTCTGCTGAGCAATCTGCTGGAACTCAACGAGACCCAGGAGGGGATTCTGCAGATCGCCTTCAGCGTCGCTGACGACGAGGGCCTGCTGCTGCTCGATCTCAAGGACCTGCGCGCGATGCTCAACTGGGTGTCTGACAATGCCAGAGAACTGGAGCGCAACTACGGGCGGATATCCAGCGCCAGCGTCACCGCCATCCTACGGCGCCTGCTGGTACTCGAGGAGGCCGGTGGCGAGATCTTCTTCGGGGAACCGGCGATCCGCATCGAACACCTGATGCAGCACGACTTTTCGGGTCGCGGCGTCATCAGCATCCTGGATGCCACGACTCTGTACCACTCGCCGCGCATCTATGCGACCTTTCTGCTGTGGTTGCTGTCCGAGTTGATGGAGGAGCTGCCGGAACGTGGCGACGCCGATCGACCATGCCTGGTGTTCTTCTTCGACGAGGCCCATCTGCTGTTCGACAATGCGCCCAAGGCGCTGCTCGAGAAGATCACCCAGGTGATCCGTCTGATTCGTTCCAAGGGTGTCGGGGTGTTCTTCGTCTCACAGTACCCGAACGACGTGCCCGACGAGGTGATCGGGCAACTCGGCAATCGTGTCCAGCACGCGCTGCGCGCCTTTACCCCGCGCGACCGCAAGGCGCTTAAGGCAGCCGCCGAGACCTTTCGCGAGAACCCCGCATTCGACACCGAAGAGGTAATTGGCCAGCTGGGGGTGGGCGAGGCACTGGTCTCCACGCTGGATGCCAAGGGTATCCCCAGCGTCGTCGAACGCACGCTGATGGCGCCGCCGCGCTCTCGATTCGGGCCGATCGAGGATAGCAGGCGGGCCGAGCTGATCAGCCGCTCACCGTTGAACAGCGCCTATGAGCGGACCGTCGATCGCGAATCGGCGTATGAGATGCTGCAGAAACGCGAGGAGGAGCTGCGCGCGCAACGCGCGCGCGAGGCCCAGGCGGCGGCAGACCAAAAGGCCGCGGAAGAGCGCCGCAAACAGGAAGAACGGGCGGCCCGCGCCGCACAGCCGCGCCGGGGCAACCGTCAGAGCGTCGGCGAGGCGCTGGCAAAGTCGGTCGCGCGTACCATAGGCACCACGCTCGGCCGACAGATCGTGCGCGGCATTCTGGGCTCGATTACCGGGCGCCGCTGAGCCGGAAGCCACCCGGAACGCCGGGCACCCCAACCGACCCCCTCAGTCGGAGAAGCCAGAACATACCGGCGTCTGGTCCGAAAATTCCTGGGTACACTTGCGGACCCTCCCGCTGCGCGTATCGACGATCCAGACGGCATTCTCGGAGGCGACGACGCCCTCGTAGGAGCCCTGTGGCCCCGCGGTCTGCCGGGCCGGCTCGGTCTGTGCCAGCTGCGCGGCGGACAGGATAGCGATTCCGATCACAACCATTGATACTCTCTTCATTGCACCTCTCCGAACGGGGTTGAATAAGGGGAGGCGTCGACCGCAGCGCGCGCAGTCGATGGCGAACGATCGGCGCCGAAGGCCAGAGTAGGCAGCAATGCATCGCGATGCGCAACAACCCTTCCCGGAATTACCCCTCGCCGAGGACATTTGTTCCCGCTGCACCAAGGCTTATTGTCACGAGGTGTTCAGCCAGCGGAATCCATCATGAGTGCCAGACGCCTGCGCGCCGCGACCAGCCCCTATCTGCAGCAGCATGCCGAAAACCCGGTGGACTGGTGGCCCTGGTGCGACGAGGCACTCTCACTGGCGAGGCGGGAAGACAAGCCCATCCTTCTCTCGATCGGCTACTCGGCCTGTCACTGGTGTCATGTGATGGCGCACGAGTCCTTCGAAGACCCTGCCACGGCCGAGTTGATGAACGCGCTGTACATCAATATCAAGGTCGACCGCGAGGAGCGACCCGATCTCGACAAGATCTATCAGACCGCGCATCAGCTGCTCTCACGCCGCCCCGGCGGCTGGCCGCTCACGGTCTTTCTCACCCCCGACGACCACAGCGCATTTTTCGCAGGGACCTATTTCCCGCCGCAGACACGGCATGGGCTGCCGGCGTTTCGCGATCTATTG
>JASFJQ010000396.1:0-3180 GCA_050121305.1 Chromatiaceae bacterium | reverse complement strand
CTGCCCGACTTAACGCTGTTTGGCCGCAAATCCCTGCGTAGCAAAAGGGGCATCGATAGGCTGCCAGCGCATCGCCGGTGCCCCGGCAGCGCGGCGACATAGGCGGTCGCTGATTGCGTGAGCAGACCGCCCATGGAATCGACGGTTGATGTGATGGCCGGTTAGAGGTCAATATCGGCCCCGGATACAGGTTCGCAAATCCGCCCAGACAACAATATTCAAGAATGGACTTCCAAGACCGGCTTGCGCGGCTGAAGGAGAGCATCGAGACCATCACCAGCGGTCTCGGGCAGATACAGGCCGGTCTCACCTCGGTTCGACGAGAGCTGGATACGTTACGCCAGGGCGAAGGGCTATCCGAGGAGAAACGCGAACAGACCCTGACCCAGATCAACTGGGTCCTGATCGCCAGGTTGGGGGATCTGGAGGAACTCGCGGCGTCGGTGGCCCGCGCCGCGGATGATCTTCGGGTCTGTCTGCAGGCCCTCGAACGTGGTGACGTCGACGCTGCGGAGCGTCGCCCCGCTGATCTGGTCGCTGTCAAGGAACGGCTGGAGGCGCTCCAGTCGGACCTCGACGACTTGCGCAGCGCGAGCGACCTCCGCGATGAGAGTCGGGAGCAGAAAGTCGATGCCCTGTATCGGCGCCTCGAGGGGGTGGAGGCGAGACTGCGACAGCTGTCAGAGGGGCAGGAGACCCTGGAGTTGCAGACGGCCCTGCTCAGCAAAGAGGCGGAACAGGATCAAGGACCGTCGCCAATGCCGGCGTTGGCCCCTCCCGGCACCGCCGACGCGGCGCCATCGCCCAAACAACTCCAGACCCTGCAGCGTCGACTCGCGACCCTGATCGAACAGGCGGAGGGCCTGGCGGCCAGGGATGCGGCGTCGGCGGGGCGGGGTGATCTGCCCAAACAGTTGGCAGCACTGCAGGCCGCGCGTGCGGCGGACCAGAGGATCATCGAACAGATCCGTGCGCGCTCGGAGGCACTGGAGGCGGCCGCAACCGAGAGTGCGCGGCGTGCCGAGGACCTCGAGGACCGCATCCAGGCGTTGACAGGCGACAGCGAACGCCTCGATCAAGCGTTTTCTCGTCTGCGTGATGACGTGATAACACCGCAGGGCGCTCTCGCGTCGGTGACCGACGATCAACTGGCGGCACAGCAGACACTCGCCAATGACGTTGCCGGCCTGAAGACCGCAGGCGGTAACCTGAACGATCGCGTGGCCAGGCTGGAGGAGCGGCGCCAGACACTGCAGGAGAAGGTCGATGACCTGAGCGTGCGACAGGCGCGCCAGGACAACGAGACCCGTGATCTGCAAAAGCGGCTGGGACGACGTTCCGTGCTGGGCATGATCATACTGCTGGTGGCCGTGGTTGGCCTGGGCCTTGTATTGTTGAGCAGGCCCGTGCCCCTCGAGCCGGCCAAGCAGACGGTGCGGTCCGAGATCGCACCGGATTCCGAGGATCAACCCACAACCGCCGAACTTCACGATGATATCGCCCAGTTGCGCGCGGAGATGACGCGGCTTAGCGACTCGCTGGCCTTGGTCGCGCGGTCTGTTGACGACATCATCGCATCCCCCGCGCCCGAGCTGACGCGCCGGCTCGAGGGGCTGACAGGGGTCGTAGAGACGCTTAGGGCGGCGAATGCGCAACAGGCGCAGGCGCAGGCCGAGACCCAGACCGTGCAGTCGCAGCTGCAGGCCGAGTTAGCGGTGATTACGGCCCAGATCGAGGGGTTGGGCGATCTGCGTGCAGAGACCTCCGCCGTCGTCGCAATGTCGCAATTACCCGAGCAGGTAGACGGGTTGACAGCGGCGGTCGCAAGGCTGACCCGCGATAGTCTGAAGCTGCAGCAGGAGAACAGCCGTCTGCAGGACGGACAGGCGCAGCTGCGCAGCGAGCTGGCCAGGATCGCCGCCGAGATAAAGACGCTTCTCGAAGGCGACCCGAGGCCGCCGATAAAGGCGGTCTCCGCCCCGTCCCCGGCCGCCTCGCCAGGACCGGGACGATCTCCATCGCCTGCTGCGCGACCCGCCCCGCCCCCGCTCTCCGTCCCCACTGAATCTCCACCTGCTGTACCAACCCCGTCCCCGACATCCGCGAACGGGCTTAGCGAAAAGTGGGGACAGGCGCGTGCGCAAGGCCGCTACACGCTCCAGCTGGTGGGTGTTCACGAGCGCCGACACATGGCCTGGTTCCTCGGGCAGCATCGTATTGCCGGCGACAATGCGGTCCACTACGGCGAGCGTGGCGGACGCCAATGGTTGGTCCTGTTCCACGGTATCTATCGCACCCTCGGACAGGCCCTGGCGGCGGCCGGGAGCCTGCCTGCCGACTTGGCGGCACAGAAACCCTGGGCGCGACGGATACCGACGGCCGGGCGCCTGGAGCCGCTATAGCGAGCTGGTCAGGTGTTGCGTGCCGGCAGGGCCAATCCTGCCGGCAGCAGCATCCGCTCGGCGAGGTCGAAGAGGCCCTGCACCAGCAGGGCGAGCACGGCCGCGGGCACGGCGCCCTGGAGGATCAGCGCGGTATCGTCCAATCGGATGCCCGTCAGGATCGGTTGGCCGAAGCCGCCCGCGCCGATCAACGCGCCGAGTGTGGCGGTCCCCACGTTAATGACGGCCGACGTCTTGATCCCCGCGAGGATCGATCGCGAGGCGATCGGCAGGTCTATTCGGCGCAGCCGTGCGGCGGGCGGCAGCCCGATCGCCTCGGCGGATTCGCGGATCGCCATCGGTATGTCAGAGAGGCCGGCGTGGGTATTGCGGATGATGGGGAGCAGGGAATACAGGAACAATGCAACGACCGCGGGCGGGCCGCCGATGCCCAGTAGCGGGATCATGAACACCAATAAAGCAAGCGAGGGGATGGTCTGCAGGATACCGGCCGAGGCCAGGATGATCTGTCCGAGGCGCGGGCGGGCCCACGCCAGTATCCCCAGCGGTATGCTGATCAGGATCGCTGCCGCGAGCGAGATCCCGACCAGGGTAAGGTGCTCGTGGGTATGCCGCCAGAGTCGCGCCATGACACCCTCGGCGCTGACCGCAGAATGGATCCCCAGCTCCTCTCGGAGGAACGCAGCCGCGACCTCGCGCTCGGCTATCTGGTCCAACTTGACTCGGGCATTCATCGCGGACATGCGCTCGGTAGAGATCCGGCCGACCGCGCGCGACA
>JASFJQ010000395.1:0-3188 GCA_050121305.1 Chromatiaceae bacterium | reverse complement strand
GCAGGTGTCGGCTCAGGGCTTGACATCGAGAACATCATCTCGCAGCTGATGACGCTCGAGCGTCGCCCGCTGCTGACGATCCAGGACAAGGTCAAGGCGGCCGACGCCGAGGTCTCGGCGCTGGGTTCATTCAAGAGCCAGCTTTCCACGTTTCAGGACGCCATGCAGGAGCTCAGCACGCTCGATGCATTCCGCAAGTTCAACACCACGTCATCGGACGACGAAGTACTGACTGCAACGGCTAACGGTGAGGCGGCCGCGGGTATCTATAACATCGACGTCGAGCGCCTGGCACAAAACTTCAAGCAGGGATCCAAGGAGTTCGGCGCTGGCGCGACCGTCGGCGGGAATGCCGGTGATGCCTTGACCCTTACCGTCGACGGCGAGTCGGCGACCATTGATCTCTCCACTGCGCTGACGATCGACGAGTTGCGCGACGCGGTCAACTCTGCGTTCGACAATCCCGGCGTGACCGCCACGGTTTTGAACTTCGGCGACGGTGTTCAACGACTGATCATGACGGCCGAGGAATCTGGATTCCAAAAGAGCTTTGAACTCTCTTACAGCGGTTCCGTCAGTGCTGCGACCTTTGATTTCGAGACCCTCAACAAAGACGGCCTAGGCGCTACCCTGACCGATCTGACACAATTGGATGCCGTGTTCAGCATCGATGGCTATGCACTGACCGGGGCTGGTAACCGCGTCAGCGATGTCGTGGATGGCTTGACCTTCGAGCTAAAAGGCGTCGGCTCCGCGAGCATCAACCTCGAGCGCGACGACGCGGCGATCGAGGAGTCGGCAAGGAAATTCGTCGATGCCTACAACACGCTGCGCAGCGAGATCCAGGCCCTGGAGAACAAGAACTTTTCCAACACCTCGTTGACGCGAAGTGTCAGCAGTGCGCTGCGTGACGCTCTGAATATCGGCGCCGATGGCTTGTCGGAAGGCTTCAGCGCGTTGTCCCAGGTCGGCATCAAGACAAATGCAAAGACCGGTGAGCTGGAGTTCAACAGCAACGAATTCGGAAATGCCCTGAATACGGACTTTACCGGCGTTGCTCAGCTGTTCGCGAACGATGATCAAGGCGTCGCATTTCGCTTCGATGCCCTGATCGATCGTTTCCTCGATACCAAGACTGGACCCGTCGAGACCAGGATCGATAGCCTCAACGAGCGTAAAGACGACTTGCAGGACAAAGAGGCGGATCTGGAGAGACGACTCGAACTCAAGGAAATCAGTCTGCGCTCGCAGTACGCAGCGCTCGACCGCCTGGTCGGTAGCCTGCAGTCCACCAGCGGTTTCCTGATGCAGAATCTCTACGGCTGAACCGCGCGCATTCTGTTCGAAACCGGGGAAATCAAGTCCCTTTATTTTCGGTGGCTACGGTCGCTAGAGAAAGTGTTCGGCAATCAACTGGGAACCGCTCGATGTCCTACGGAAAAAAGAACACCGGTGCAGCGAAATACGGCAAGATTGCGGCCGAATCCGAGGTGGCTTTCGCCAGCCCTCACCGACTCGTACAGATGTTGATGGAGGGCGCGTTGGAAAAGGCAGCCACCGCGAAGGGCTGTATCGAGCGCAACGACCTCGAGGGCAAGAGCCAACAGATCACCTGGGCGATGTCGATCGTCAACGGACTGCGCAGCAGCCTGGATATGGAGACGGGCGGCTCGATCGCGGTCAATCTGGATGATCTGTATGGCTACATGCTGCGTCGCATGATCGACGCCTCGGCCCGCAACGACGCGCAGGCACTGACTGAGGTCATCGATCTGATGCTGGAGATCAAGGGCGCCTGGGATGCAATGCCGGACGAAATCCGCAAAGCGAGCGGCGATTCTCTCGCCGCCAGCGAAGGGGTCTTGTAAGCCATGTCCCTCTCGCGCCATCGGCTCCTGGACGACGCGCTGACGATGAGTCGGCGCATGGTAGACTTGGGGGATGCCGGTGACTGGGATGCCGTGATCGCCCTCGAGCCGGAACGCCGCACCCTGCTCGAGCAGGCGTTCGCAACCCATGCACCAGTCGACGAGGTAGTCGCAGAACGCGTCCGCGCCATCCTCGATCTTGACAAGCATCTGATGGCGAAGAGCATCGAGGTGCGCGATCAGCTCGCACAAGAGCTCGGCAGGGCCAACCGCGGCCGCAAGGCCGCCAGCGCCTATCACGCCGCAGCCCACTAGCGCTTCAGAATCAACTCGATGACTGCCTTGCTGCCAAAGTAGGCGAGCATCAAGACCGCGAAGCCGACCAGCGTCCAGCGAATGGCTTTGCGTCCGCGCCAGCCGAACCGGTAGCGACCCCAGAGCAGTACCGCGAAGGCTATCCAGGCTGCAATCGACAACACCGTCTTGTGCACCAGGTGTTGCGCAAACATGTCGTCGAGATACAGGAAGCCGGTGAACAGACTCACGCTCAGCAATGCAAAGCCGACGCTGATCATCTCGAACAGCAGTGACTCCATCGTTTGCAGAGGGGGCAAGGCGCGGATAAAGCCACCGGGATGATGGCGCCGCAGGTAGTGATCCTGCACCGCGAGCAATATGGCCTGGATACTGGCCAGCGCAAGCAGGCTGTAAGAGAGCATCGAGGTCAACACATGAATCCCCAGCGACCAGTCTGCATCGTCGCCGAGCAGCCTCTGGCCCGGAAACCTCAGATCGAGCAGTAGCGTGATAGCGGCCATGGGCAGCACCAAGATCGCCAGGTTGTCGACTGGCTGACTCAATGCCGAAAGCAGCAGCAGGCCCGCAGCCGTCCACGCGGCCAGCGAGACGGCATTGAAGAAACTCAGATTGAGCCCACCGGAGGTGAACAGCTCGACATAGAGCATGACTGCGTGCAGAAACAGGCCGGCGAAGCCGAGGCCGATGCCGAGGCTGCGCGCGGGGCGCCATCTGTCCGCACTGCCGAACAGCCGCAGGCCGGTGCTCAGGCCGCCAGCGAGATACAGCAGCGCCGCCGGAAATGCGATCACAGTGATGTTCATGCCGGGCGAAATCATGGCATAACGATTCAGCGCCTGCACCCGTATAATGGCGGACTTTGCCAGTTCACCTTCCCTACACACGGACCGAAACCATGTTTGCGAATCTCTCCGACCGCCTTGGCGGTGTGCTCCAGAAAGTACGCGGTCAGGGTCGGATCAGCGAAGACAATGTCCGCGATACCCTGCGCGAAGTGCGCAT
>JASFJQ010000394.1:0-3200 GCA_050121305.1 Chromatiaceae bacterium | reverse complement strand
GGTGAGCTGATATCGGTCGGCGACACCAGTATCGGCATTCAACCGTCCCTGTAGCTCGTTCAACCAGGCCCGCCAGGCATCTGAATCGGCCAGCAGCGCGTCGGTGACCGGCGGCATATACAGGAGATGGTGCAGTACGCCGGGCAGATAGCGTTTTGCGAGTCGCTGCTGAATCCCGTTGACCACAACCATCTTGTTCGCCAGGTCCTCGAGAGCCGCCCCCGACATCGGCGGTGCCTCTGCATTGACCTTCAGGCTCGCCCCGTCGAGCGCCGTGCGCAACAGGTAGGCATTCAGCTCGATATCGTCTTTGAGATAACTCTCCTGCTTACCCTTCTTGACCTTGTACAGCGGCGGCTGAGCGATATAGATATGGCCACGCTCTATCAACTCTGGCATCTGTCGATAGAAAAACGTCAGCAGTAGTGTACGGATGTGCGCACCATCGACATCGGCATCAGTCATAACGATGATGCGGTGATAACGTAGCTTGTCGGGATCGAATTCCTCGCGGCCGATACCACAACCCAGCGCCGTTATCAGCGTCCCGACTTCGGCAGACGAAAGCATCTTGTCGAAGCGGGCCTTTTCGACGTTGAGGATCTTCCCCTTCAAGGGCAAGATCGCCTGGGTACGCCTATCCCGTCCCTGTTTAGCGGAACCACCGGCAGAGTCCCCCTCGACGAGGTACAGCTCCGACAACGCTGGATCTTTCTCTTGGCAATCAGCGAGTTTTCCCGGCAGGCCGGCGACATCAAGAACACCTTTGCGCCGGGTCATTTCACGGGCCTTACGTGCGGCTTCGCGCGCGCGCGCCGCCTCTATCATCTTTCCGGCGATGGTTTTGGCCTCAGTCGGATTCTCCACCAGGTATTCTGAAAGCTTCTCTGCCAGTAGCGCCTCCACGATACCCTTAACCTCGGACGAGACGAGTTTGTCCTTGGTCTGCGATGAAAATTTGGGATCTGGCACCTTCACGGAAAGCACCCCTGTCAGCCCCTCCCGAGCATCATCCCCGGAGGTACTGACTTTCTGCTTCTTTGCAAGACCCTCGGACTCTATATAACTATTGAGCGTCCGCGTCAGGGCGGCACGCATCCCTGCCAAGTGGGTGCCACCGTCGCGTTGCGGGATATTGTTGGTGAAACAGAAGATGGTCTCCTGATAGGACTCGTTCCACTGCAAGGCGACCTCGACGCCAACATCGTTCCGCTCAGCGGTGAAATAAAAGACCTTCTCGTGCAGTGGCGTCTTGTTGCGGTTCAGGTGCTGCACAAAGGCTCTGATTCCGCCTTCGTACTCGAATGTGTCTTCTCGGTCACTGCGTTCATCGCGCAGTTGAATGCGTACACCTGAATTCAGGAACGACAGCTCACGCAGGCGTTTTGCCAGGATATCGTAGTGGAACTCTGTGTCGGTGAAGATCTCGGGACTGGGATGGAACCTCACCAAGGTGCCGGTCTTGGCGCTGTCACCGACAGCAGTCATAGGCGATACCGGCACGCCGAGCTGGTAACTCTGTTGGTGCTCTTTCCCGTCTCGCCAGACCGTCAGATCGAGACGATCCGAGAGGGCGTTGACTACCGAGACTCCGACGCCATGCAGGCCGCCAGAGACCTTGTAGGAGTTATCGTCGAATTTACCGCCGGCATGCAGCACCGTCATGATGACCTCTGCCGCCGATATACCCTCCTCCGCATGGATCCCTACGGGGATCCCCCGCCCATCGTCACGGACGCTGACGGAATTGTCGCCGTGAATCACGACGCGGATCTCCCGGCAATAACCGGCGAGTGCCTCGTCAATCGCGTTGTCGACCACTTCGAAGACCATGTGATGCAGACCGGTGCCGTCATCGGTGTCGCCGATATACATGCCCGGTCGCTTGCGAACAGCATCCAGCCCCTTGAGTACCTTGATTGAACCGGTGTCGTAACTGGGTCTAGCGGCGTCTGTCATGCGATGGGATGATGGTCAGAGGGAGAATAAATCAAAAGGAACAGTGCATTATACACTGCCAAGGCCGCGTTTTCCCCTATTGCGAAACTATCTAGCAAGCGTCCGGCGATGTCTCCATCCTCTGTCGCCCGTCTGTCCCGCAAACGATCTCGAACCCGGCGAATTCCCTCGGGTCAATCCCCCACCACCAGGCGTCCATGTTCCACGTGGAACACCGTCGACGGCTTATTGGGTGCAAGGACCCTGCGCTCGATCCTCGTGAGAAAGATCTGTACGTCGCGTTGCTCCAACTCGGCGATCAATCGAGCGCGGTTCTCACTGTCCAGCTCCGCGGCGAGGTCATCCACCAATAACACCGGAGCGACGCCTTTGGCCTCGATAATCATATCCATTACCCCCAGGTTCAATGCCAGAACCAATAGCTTCTGCTGGCCCCGAGAGAGGGATTTTTCGGCAGAGGCGCCATCAGCAATCAAATCGAGTTCGGCGCGCTGTGGTCCAGCAGAGGTGTACCCAATACGCAAATCCTGATCAAGCTTCTGTTGCAGGAGATCCTTGAGGGCGATGTCCTGGCCCCATCCGCGCCGATAGCGCCACCCTAGCTCGAACTCCACCGACCATCGCTCCAGGAAGTTACGTACACGGGGCAGTAGTGACGCGATGAACGCGGCTCTGTGGCTATCCATCACTGCAGCAGCCGAATCCATGGGTTCATGCCAGTGGCGCACAGCGGCAGCCGGCCCTCTGCGCAGGGCCGCATTGCGTTGTCTGAGGGCCCGCTGGAACGTGGTTATTACGTTCAGATACGTTGGTTCCACGTGGAACAACGCTAAGTCGATGAAGCGCCGCCTTACCTCTGGGCCAAGCCCCAGCAAGAGTTGCGGTTGGGAACCCATCCATTGCAGCGGCAGCGTCTCCGCCAGAGTAGAGCGCTTCTTGATATCTTTACCGTTTAGACGACAGGTCAGGCTCGACTTATCCCTGCGGACACCGAGGCGCGAAAGACTAGCTCCATTTTCACCGGAGAACTGCACGACCACTGAGGCTGCCTCGGCCCCTCTTCGAATCAACGGGCCGGCATCGCTATGCCGAAATGTCCGACCACGCCCCGCGAGGTAGATCGCTTCCAGGATGGAGGTCTTTCCAGCGCCATTGGGGCCTTGGATGAAGTTTAATCCAGGCCCTGGCGATAGATCGAGCTGCTCGACAATGCGCAGGTTCGCGATCTCGAGGGAGGTTAT
>JASFJQ010000393.1:0-3217 GCA_050121305.1 Chromatiaceae bacterium | reverse complement strand
TGGGCAGACCCGCAGGCGCCCAACAGATTGCCGAAGCGGTGATGTTCATGGTAACGGGGCCAGACTACATCACCGGCCAGATACTGGCCGTCGACGGCGGGCGCACCGTTCAGCAGTAGCCTAGCCTGCATGTTGCACCAGTCGATCGCGGACGGGTGCGCGCTAATCGGCACAAATGCGGCGAAAAAAATTCCGTGCGCATCTTCGAAAATGCAGTTTGCCCCCCGTCCCCGATCTACCCAGGCGCTCGCTTGTCCAGGCACGCCTGTACTTGCCCTTCACTCAAACCATAGCTACGGCTAAGGCTTCGTTCAGCGCATCCCTGCGCTTCACCCCTGCGGGGATTGCGCGACAAATCGCTCCCGCCGATTTGTTCGCTCAAGGGCGACGTCCAAACGCACCTGGACGGCGCGATCATCCCGGATACTGTTTCAACATGCAGGCTAGGGCTCGTCGTCATGTTCGTCATGCACCCACATCCGATTGCGGCCGGCGCGCTTTGCCGCGTAGCAGGCAGTCTCGACATCATGCACCGCATCTTCGGGCGTTGTATGCCGCCTGTGGAGTTTGACCAGACCGATACTCGCCTCAACCCGACGGATACCGTGCGCACCGCGGTACTCGAAACGCTCGATTGCACCACGAATATTCTCTGCAATGGCGCAGGCATCCAACAACTCACAGTCTTCGAGAATAACCGCGAATTCGTCGCCGCCGAGGCGCGCCACACTGTCTTGCGGTCTTACTTCGCGATTCAGCAGCATACCGACCTCGCGCAGCACCTGATCACCGCCGCGATGCCCTTCGGCATCGTTGAGATCCTTGAAACGATCGAGGTCGAGTAAGAGCAGCACGCGACTGACCTCGTCAGGCGGGCCTGACAACAACGCCTCCAGCCGCTCCATGAAGGCATACCTATTGATTAAGCGGGTGAGCGGATCGTGCATCGCCAACCAGGCTGCCTGTTCATACGCCTGCGTCTCCTGGCGGGCGATGCTGATGATCATTCCGGTAAACACCACGACCCAAAGCAGACTGACGTCCAGGTAGAGGATCCCCAGCTGGGTCTGGGCGAGGCTTTGCGGCGGCAACCAGGCAGCAGATAGCAGCATCACGACCATCGCGATTACGCCAAGCAGCAGGATCGCATACTGATCACCGCGCTGCGCCGCCAGCACGAACACCGGAATCAGCAGATACAACACCAACGGTGAAGTAACGGTCTCGACCTGAAGCATGCCAACCGTGGTGATCAAGATTACCGCAGCACCGGCCACCAGCACCGCAACCAGAACCTTTGGCTCGAGTCGCAAAGAAGCTCTGGCGCCGACTACCAGACCGAAGCTACCCAACAGCAGAAAACCCAGACTGTTGCCCAACCACCACAATAGCCACAGACGCACGGAATCGAAAAGGCTGTCGCCGAACAACTGGAATGCCAGGCTGCCCGCGGTGGCGCTCAGCAGTGGCCCCAACAGCGGGCCAGTCGCGACGAACAATAGCGCGTCACGCAAGTGGGGCAGTCCAGGATCGACTGCGAGACGGCGCATCAGATACGCCGGCACGACGGCCTCCAGCATGCTGCCCACGGCCGACAACGTTGCCGCACCAAAGGGCACATCTACCACCCAGGCGAGTATCCACATCGCCGGCAGGACCGCGAAAGCCAGTCTCAGACCAAACCAGTAGACCATGGCGAAGGCAAACCCTGAAGCCGGCCACAGCGGGGTCACGCCTGTCTGCGCAGACTGCAACTGCAGACCGGCCATTCCGAGCAAGAAATAGCCAATCACCAAGGCGACAAAATACAAGATGTACCGGGCGATAGGCCTTTTGGCCGGTGACGGATCAGATTGTTCTGGACTATTCACGAGGCCTCCGTGCCGTTTCAGCGACCGTCGTCAGTCCACGTTCCCGTGCAGCCATGCAGGGTCATCCAACCGCCGCAAGCCTTTCTTGTCGCTTTCCGGAAAACGCGACCATAGCGTACGGTAGGGCTCGCCCCGCTGGGGATGCAACTCATCACCGGCCACGTCGGTCAGTGGCGCAAGGACAAAGGCATAGCGAAGGATTTCGTCGCGCGGTAGCGATTTGCCGCCGTCCTCCGTCACGGCGTCGCCATAGGTCAACAGATCAAGATCGAGGGTGCGCGCGGAGAACTTCTCCCCGTCACGCTGACGTCCATGACGATCCTCGATCTCCCGCATGAGATCGTGCAGCCTACCCGGCGGCAAATCGCTTTCGAAACCGACGACCAGATTGAGGAAATCGTCTCCGGAAAAGCCCACGGCCGCCGTTTCATACAGCGGCGATACCACGATGTCGTCGAATGTCTCACGCAGCTCCGCGAGTGCCGCGCGAATGTTCTCTTCGGGCTGAACATTACTGCCGATGCTTACCCAGCATCTTGGCATCAGAAGCGTTCTCCGCGCTCGATAATGACCCCTACGTCGCTGGCACCGCGAACCGCGCCTTTCTTGTTCAAAGTGAGGCGCACCCAGCGCACCCCATATTCCTCACGGATTATCTCAGCGCAGCGCTCGGCCAGGGTCTCGACCAACTGAAATTCGCTCTCGCCAACAAACTGAATCAGACGTTTGGCTACCGATTTGTAGTTCAAGGTGTCCTCAATCGCATCAGAAGCCGCTGCACGGGCAATATCGGCGCTCATCTCGAGGTCGAACACCAGGGTTTGGCGAATACGCCGCTCCCAGCCGTAGATGCCGATCACGGTGTCGATTCGCAAATCACGCAAATAGACGATGTCCATACCAGGCTACCGGTTGCAAAGATGCGCCCATGTTAGCAGGTCGAATCCTTGACCGTGACGCCGCGCTACTGTCTCATAGACGGCGTATCGCCGCAGTCCAGATGGGCTGCCCGCCCAGCAATCGGCAGCGCGTAGAACGCAGACTTTCGACGTCGCACGGAGATCCGTTCGTCCATGCTGGACTTCGCACTCGTTATCGCAGCTTACCTGCTAGGGTCCATCTCCAGCGCGGTAATCGTGTGCCGCATGGCGGGGCTGCCCGACCCTCGAACCCAGGGATCGAATAACCCAGGGGCTACCAATGTCTTGCGCATCGGCGGTAGAAAGGCGGCCGCCGTGACCTTGCTGGGCGATAGCATAAAGGGCTTACTCCCGGTCGTGGTCTGCCATCTGCTCGACCGCTCGGTGGGGGTGCTGGCGTTGGTCGGCATGGCCGCCTTTCTCGGC
>JASFJQ010000392.1:0-3221 GCA_050121305.1 Chromatiaceae bacterium | reverse complement strand
CCTGGTCCTCGATGTGATTCGCGAGCGCTATGACTCGAGCGGCTGGAATATCTATACGGCGCAGGCGTCGGATGGCGACAATTGGGAGTCGGATTCGCCCGTCTGTCGCGACTTGCTGGCGGAAAAGCTGATGCCGTTGATGCGCTATTTCGCCTACGTCGAGATTATGCCGCGGCATCATCAGGCGTTGTGGTACGCCTACCAGGAGGTGGATGCGATGGATGCAAACTTCGCCATGCAGCAGATCGATGGTCCCGAAGACGTCTACGCGGTATTTCGTAGCCTTTTCCAGAGGCAGCAGGCGTGAGCCGCGACCGCTTGATCTGCGACACCTCGGAGTGGAGTTTTCCGCTGCTGAAGCGCTTCGATCGAGAAATCGGGCGCATCGCAAAGGACCAGTTCGGCCTGGACACCTATGCCAACCAGATCGAGGTGATCACCTCGGAGCAGATGATCGACGCCTACTCTTCGGTCGGGTTGCCGATCAATTACCATCACTGGTCGTTCGGCAAACATTTCGTCGCGACAGAGCAGACTTACCGGCGCGGCCAGATGGGGCTGGCGTACGAAATTGTCATCAACTCGGATCCCTGCATTGCCTATCTGATGGAGGAGAATTCTCTGCCTATGCAGGCGCTGGTGATTGCCCACGCCTGCTATGGACACAACAGCTTCTTCAAGGGCAACTATCTGTTCCAGACGTGGACCAGTGCAGATGCGATCATCGATTATCTGGTCTTCGCCAGGGCGTACGTTGCCGAATGTGAGGAACGCTATGGCGCTGAGCAGGTCGAGGTGCTGCTCGATTCCTGTCATGCCCTGATGAACCATGGCGTCGACCGCTATAAACGTCCTGCGCCGCTGTCACTGGCCGAGGAAAAAAAGCGGCAACGGGTGCGGGAAGACTATCTGCAGACGCAGATCAACGACCTGTGGCGCACCATACCGACATCGGCCCAAGACGAAAAAATCGAAAAGACCGCGCGCTTTCCCGACGAGCCTCAAGAGAATCTGTTGTATTTCATCGAAAAGAATGCGCCGCTGCTAGAGCCTTGGCAGCGCGAGATCGTGCGCATCGTGCGCAAGATCGGCCAGTATTTCTATCCGCAGCGCCAGACCCAGGTCATGAACGAGGGCTGGGCCACCTTCTGGCACTACACGCTATTGAACCGCTTGTACGACGAGGGTTATGTGACCGACGGTTTCATGCTGGAGGTCCTGCAGTCACATACCAACGTAATCGCGCAGCCGTCTTTCGATTCGCCCTATTACAGCGGCATCAATCCCTATGCGCTGGGTTTCGCGATGATGCGCGACATCCGTCGGATCTGTGAGGCGCCGGACGACGAAGATCGCCACTGGTTTCCGGATATCGCCGGCCGCGACTGGCTCGAAGTGCTCAAGTTTGCGATGGCCAACTTCAAGGATGAGAGCTTCATTGCACAGTTTCTTTCGCCCAAGCTGATGCGTGAGTTCCGGCTGTTCGCGGTCTTGGATGATGATCGGGATGAGCACCTCGAGGTGACCGCGATCCACGATGAGGCCGGCTACCGCGAGCTGCGGCAGGCACTGGCCGATCAGTACAACCTCGGTAGCCGCGAGCCCAACATTCAGGTGTACAGCGTTGACCGGCGCGGCGACCGTTCGTTGTTGTTGCGCCACTATCGCTACAACCGACGGCCGCTGGCGGGCACGGTCGACGAGATACTGCGCCATATCCGCAGACTGTGGGGTTTCGACGTCCGCCTCGAGGCGGTGGATGAGAACGGCAGGGTCGAACTGCTGGCGGAGTGTTAGCCGCCAGTGTGGCTCGGTGCGCGAATGGCGTTGCAGGCGGCGGTAAGATTTGACGATCGACTTCGGGCGGCGAGCTGAGCCGACCGGTGCGGGGGCTACTGATAGACATCGATGGCGTGGTCTACCAGGGCGGCGCCTTGATCCCTGGCAGTGCCGAGACCGTTGGCTGGCTGCGGCGTGAGGGGATCCCTCACCTTTTTCTGACCAATACCACCTCCCGTCCTCGGGCGGCCATCGTCGAGAAGTTGCGAACACTCGGTGTCGACGTCTCGGCGCAGGAGATCCTGACGCCGGTCATTGCGGCCAACCATTGGATACGCCAACGCGATCTCGACCCGGTGGCCCTTTTTGTCGCTGCGGCGACGGCGACCGACTTCGATGTCCCGGGGGTGCTGCCGGCCGAGGTCGAACGAGGCGCTGCCGCCGTTGTGCTTGGCGATCTCGGAGAGGCCTGGGATTTTCGGACCCTGAACCGCGCGTTTCGCCTGTTGATGGACAATCCCGAGGCGCCACTGATTGCACTGGGGATGACCCGCTATTGGCGCGCCGACGACGGCCTGCGTCTCGATGTCGCGCCGTTCGTCGCGGCGCTGGAACACGCCACAGGCCGTCAGCCGATAGTCCTGGGCAAACCCTCGCCGGATTTCTTCCGCCAGGCGGCGGATGTCTGTGGACTGCCTTGTGAGCAGCTGGTCATGGTGGGTGATGACATCCGGGTCGATGTCGCAGGTGCCCAGGCGGCCGGCATCCGGGGTGTCCAGGTGCGTACCGGCAAATTCTCCCCGACCGATCTCGACGGCCGCGTAGTGCCGGATGCCGTGGTGCCGAGGTTTGCCGACCTCAGGGACTGGTGGGACCGCTCGTAAATCTTGCTGACGGTAAGGCGTGCTACTTGACCCGCATCCCCGGCTCGGCCCCGGCGTCGGGCGCGAGCAGGAAGATGTCTTTGCCGCCCGGGCCCGCGGCAAGCACCATGCCCTCGGACATCCCGAACTTCATTTTGCGCGGCGCCAGATTGGCGACCATGACACTGAGCCTGCCCTCGAGATCGCGTGGGTCATACGCGGCCTTGATCCCGGCAAATACCGTGCGCATCTCGCCACCGAGATCCAGGGTAAGGCGCAATAGCTTTTCGGCCCCCTCGACATGCTCCGCCCCGACGATGCGCACCACGCGCAAATCCAGTTTGGCAAAATCGGCGAAATCGATGGTGTCGGCGATCGGGTCTCTGGCCAGCGGCCCGCCCGCCGGCGATCCACCGGACGTCGCCTTCGCCTCTGCGGCCAGGTCTTCTCTGGAGTCCTCGATCATTGCGTCGATTCGATCACGGTCGACCCGCGTCATCAGCGGTTTGAACTTGCTGATGGCGTGCTCGAGCAGCGGCTCGCGCTGCGAGCCCCAGGTCATGGGTTCGATCCGGAGAA
>JASFJQ010000391.1:0-3229 GCA_050121305.1 Chromatiaceae bacterium | reverse complement strand
GCCTCGCTTGATTACCACCACGCCATCACGGCTGACGGTGAGGGCCGCATTACCTGCCCGCCCGGCACCGTCACTCGGGCAGACGTTGCGGTTGCATTCGTCGAGTGGGCCGAGGTGAATACCGACAAGGTCGGCGATCAGCCGCCGGTACACGCGGTGATGCAGGCGATGGAGGAAAAGTGGCCATGCGAGTAACAGGATCGAGTAACCAGGGGAGCCAGAGCATGATGACATTCGCCAAACCCTTGCTTGTGGTACTGCTCGTTGTGGGCCTGGCCGCCTGCTCCAGCATGAGTGACACCCAGCGCCGCACCATGACCGGTGCCGGCGTCGGTGCGGCCGGCGGTGCCCTGATAGGGGAGTTGGCGACGGGTCAGCCATTGCACGGCGCCGCTATTGGCGCCGCGGTCGGCGCTGCCAGCGGCTGGTTGTATGACCGTCACGAAAAGAACAAAAAGGAAATGTAGACCGGCGGGCGGAATCACTTGCAACGACTTGAGACCGCCGGCTCCGAACCGCTGACCCACCGGGAGCGAAAAAATGATGCGGCTCATGCTGAGCCTGGCAATGCTGTGCCTTGTTGATAGGGCAGCTGCGGATGAACAGCGCCACCCACGTTACGTGGGCGTGCGAATGGGCCAGAGCTTCAGCGCCAAATCCAATATCAATGCCTACGCGGCGACCTGGCGGCACGGTTGGCTGGCGCCGCGGCCGCTGGGACAGGGCTGGCAGTGGCGGCTGGACGTGGAATACGCTCTGGCGGAGTGGCAGACCGACGTACCCGATGGGCGCAATGTTAACAGCGGTCGCGAAGAGACCCTGGTGGCCTCGATCTCACCCGTTTTCCGATTCTCTGCGGTTGAGCCCCTCGTCGGGGGGGCGGTGCCGTTTGTTGAGGCGGGGATTGGCGCTTCCTATTTCCAGCACAAGAAAATTGCTGCCCACGATATGAGTGAGGGTGATCTTGGCAGCCATCTGCAGTTTGAAGACCGTGTCAGCATTGGCCTGTCGTTTCCGCGCTTACGCGATACCACAGTCACCATGAGCGTGTTCCACTATTCCAATGCCAACCTCGGAGACGCCAACGACGGCATCAACCTGAGGGTGCTCAGCGTCCAGATACCGCTGTAGCCAGCAGGTTCCGCTTTTTCCACGGCCGTTCTGGTAGCGCTGCAGAAAACAGCCCGGTCGAACGCATAACAGGAGACAGAAATTGAAGAACGCACGTTGGAGTACTCTCATGGTCCTTGCCGGTCTGCTCCTGTCATCCTCGGCGCAGGCCGGCAGGCCCGCTTTCACGGGCTTGTTCGCCACCGCCGATAGCGCCGAAACGGTTTTCGCAAACCCGGCTGGCATGAGCCTGCTGGAGGGAGAACAAAAGACCGGCGGGGTGATCCTGCTGAACTCCTGGTCCAAGTTTGACGTTGACGAAAGCAATACGACGAACGATGGCGGCAGCCCACGTGACCCGCAGGGTGCCATTATTCCCAGTGCCTATTACACCCGCCCGGTAGGCGAGAAACTCACGGCGGGGGTGTCCTTCAATATCCCTACCGGCTTCGGTAGCTTCAACGGCCCCAACTGGGCGGGGCGCTACTACTCGGATTCTTTCAGCTTGGTCTACGTGTCATTGGCGCCGGCGCTGTCCTACCAGCTCACCGAGAGTCTCAGTATTGGTCTTGGCGGCCAGGTCATGTATTCCTCTTCAGAGATCAAGACCCGGATCAACAACGAGGTGTTCGAGCCCGGCGCCGCGGACGGGCGGCTGCGCGCCGAGGCCGACGGTTTCGGATATAGCTGGTCGCTGAGTGCCCTCTATGAGTTTTCCGAGGACACGCGCGTGGGCTTTTCCTACCGCGCGGAGACCGATGTCGATATGGAAGCGGACCTGGATTTCCGCAACGCACTGCGACCGCCGGGCCTGATCGAGGACCTGGAAGGCGAGACGGTCGATATATCCGACACGGTGCCCATGATTATCGGAGGTGGCCTGTTTCACCGGTTCGACAATGACTGGGAGTTGACGCTGGATACGGTCTGGGTGGAGTTTTCCCAATTCGGCGTCACCGAGATACACCTGGACGGGGAAGACATCAATATTCCGGACGGCAATTACAATGACTTCTTCATATACAATGCCGGCCTGACCTGGCCCTGGCGCACAGGCATGCGCGCCGGCGTTGGCCTGTTATACATGGAGCAGGCGGTAGATGACGATGACCGCAGCTTCGGTATCGCACTCGATCGAGTATGGGGTATCGGTGCCGGCGTTGAGATCGACCGCGGCGAGGGCAGGATGCTGGATATCAACCTCAACCTGTTCGATACGGGCGAGGCGCCCATCGACACCGGTGACTCGCCGGTAAGAGGACGGGTGTCAGGCGAGTTTGAAAACCATTACTCTCTCGCATTGGAGTTCACCTACCACTGGAAATAGCCACGGGGTGGGAATTCCAGGACAGCTTCCTTTCTGTACACCCGAAAAGCCAGGCTTGCAACCCTGGAGGCAGGGCTGGAAAAGCGTTTTTCAGGCATCGATTTCCGGAATCGCCTGCACTCCTGGATGCTGGGCATCATCATTGTCGTGAATGTCATTCCGGCGCTGTCTGAACTGCTCAACTAGCCGAACCCGCTGACCCGCTCAATCACCCAGAAACTGGCCGTGCCGCCAATGGCGTGAATTGGGGTCCGTGAATTGGGGTCACGTGAATTGGTGAATTGGGGTCAGAGTAACATTTCGGATATTGGGGTCGGATATTGCGGATATTGGGGTCGGAGTAAGATTTAGAGCAAGCTGAAACGATAAAAGTTACTCTGACCCCAATTTCATTCTTCTGCGATGATGATTATCGCGCCTATTTGAGATTACTGGCTGAAGGCAAGGCTCTTGCGGGTGTAGGCGTATGGGCCTACTGCCTGATGCCAAACCACGTTCACATTGTGGCAGTGCCAGAGAAGAAAGACGGCCTGTCTCAGCTATTCCGTTTTGTCCATCGCCACTACTCACGGCGCATCAACTTTAGAGAGAAATGGAAGGGCCACCTGTGGCAGGAGCGCTTCCACTCCTTTGTGATGGACGAGCGTTACTTGCTGGCCACGGTGCGCTACACCGAGTTGAACCCGGTGAGAGCTGGCCTGTGCAAGCAAGCAGAGGATTGGCCCTGGTCCAGTGCCAGAGCGCAACTGATTGGTTGTGATGATGTGGTGACCACGGTTCAGCCGATGCTTG
>JASFJQ010000390.1:0-3229 GCA_050121305.1 Chromatiaceae bacterium | reverse complement strand
AACCAAGCATTGCCAAAAAGTCCGGCTGCACCGGCTACTCGACGGTATCGGACCAACGCACACCCCTTATGGCATCACACTCTACCGAAAAGGACTGATCAGGAGTAGGCACCCCATGACCACACCTGTTGTTCCTCAGATTCCCCCGCTGGACACTAGTCCTGGCTCCCCGATTTATTCCCCCGGTGAAGTCAGTGAACCAAGGGTTTAATCCGACAATCTGAACAGCCGCTGCCCGCCAGCATTGCGGAAGCACGATGTAATGACCCCTGGTGGTACGGGCGGACATGCGCCGACGTGGTTCCGAGCGGATGGCTTTCGAGATAGGCTGGTCGTCGGGTAATCAGTAACGAGAGGAAGTGGGCCCGCGCGGTTGCAGCCGCCGGGCCCGTGGCCGGTGCTGCTTCGATTCCAAACGGGGCTCACCAGCGAGGAATACGTTAGCCGGGAAGTTTGGCGCGAGGCAAGCCTGCCGTATTGCCCGAACCATCGGCAGGGCGGCTGTTCTCTGGCGCGTCACGGCACCTATGAACGCAAGACGCCGCCCGGCACACGCATCGCCCGCTGGTACTGTCGTGAGAGCCATACCACCTTCAACCTGCTGCCGGACTGTCTGGCGGCACGGCTACCGGGCACGCTACAGGCGCTTGAAGACGCGGTCGTCGAGGCCGAACAGTCGGTGAGCTTAGAGGCCGCCGCCACGGCACTGCGCCCCACCATCGAACTGCCCGGTGCTTTACGCTGGCTGCGTCGCCGACGCCAGTATCTGTATCACAGCCTGGTCGTGATAATCGGCCTGCTGCCCGAGTTGCTGGTCGGTTGTGCGCCAACGATGACGGCGGTCCGTTTGCGTCTGGGCCAGGACGCCGTGCTGATGCACCTGCGCGGCTGCGCCGCAATCCCCCTGCTACAGCTGCCCGCCCCGCTGGGATTGTCATCACTGACTGGCGCGACCGGTGGTGTCAATCGTCGCCACCAACAACCGATGGGGCCGGACCCACCGGTGGCTGCGGCGTAGCGTTCGGGCTCCCGAGGCGCAGGCCTCGTTATGCCAAGGACGATTCCATGCATGATCCTGAGAATGACCACCGCCAGGCGGTGGCCCTGTTTCGCTACGGCCTCATCGCCGACCTGATTCATCTGCCACCCGGTAGCCCGGGCATCAGCGCCCAGCTGCGCGCCAAGGCGGAACAGGAGTACACGATCCCCGGCAGCCGGCGGCGACGGGTCGCCGCCGAGACCCTGCGTGATTGGCTCAAGCTGTATCGCCGCGGTGGCTTCGATGCGTTGTTGCCCAAGTCCCGCGCCGATCGTGGGCAGCCGCGGCGCCTGCCCGATGCCGTCGCCGAGACGCTCATCGCCCTCAAGGAGCAATACCCCACGCTCTCTGTACGCCTGCTGATTGCCCGTGCCCGGGACAATGGTGCGGTCCCGGCCGATCAGCCGCTGCCAACGTCCACGGTCTATCGTCTCTTTCATCGCGAGGGCCTCATGGTCAAGAAGACCGATAGCCCCACGGGCACCGATCGACGCCGCTTCGCCTTTCGCCATGCCGGCGAGCTGTGGATGAGTGACGTCATGCACGGCATCACCGTCGGCGACGGTCACGGCAAGCGCCGCAAGACCTATCTGATCGCCTTCCTCGACGACGCCACCCGGGTGATTCCCTACGCCGCGTTTGCCTTCTCCGAGAACACCGCCGCCTTCCTCCCCGTGTTCAAGCAGGCGCTCATACGCCGCGGTATCCCCGAACGCCTCTATGTCGACAACGGCGCCAACTACCGCTCCCGCCATCTCGCTCTGGTCTGCGCCAAGCTGGGCGTGGCACTGATCCATGCGCGCCCGCATCAGCCGCAGGGAAAGGGTAAAATTGAGCGGTTTTTCCGCACCTTACGCGCCACCCTGCTCACACAGCTCAGCGCCGAGGATAGCCATAACCTCGAGACCCTCAACCGCCGGCTGTGGGCCTTCATCGAGGGCGAGTACCACCACAATCCACACCGCGGCCTTGACGGGCAGACACCCCTGGAACACTGGGCACAGGTCGGCAGTCAGGTGCGCTTCCCGGATGGCGCCCTGGATGACCTGTTCCTGGCGGAGCAAAAACGCCGCGTGATGAACGACCGCACCGTCAGCCTCCATGGCCGCGTCTATGAGGTCGACGCCGTGCTGGTCGGTGAGACCGTCATCCTGCGCTACGACCCCAGCGCACCACCGGGACGGCCGCTGGCTGTCTGGCATCACGGCAAGCCTGCCGGACAGGCGACGATCCTCGACGCGTACGCCAACACCACGGTGCGCCGGGACCGGCCTTCTTCGCAGCTGACCACGGACAAACCGGCGCCGGAACCTGCCCCCTCGCGGCTCAGCCTCGGCGCCTTCAGCAAGGGGGATGACTGATGTACTTGCGTCACTTCGCCTTCACCCGCTTCCCCTTTGAGAACAGCCTGCACGCCGATGAGCTGTACGCCTCCGGCGCCCGGCGCGAGGCCGAGGCCCGACTCAAACACTTGATCGAACTGCGCGGCATCGGCCTGCTCACCGGCGAGGTCGGCTCCGGCAAGACCACCGTCTGCCGCCAGGTCACCGCCGGGCTGCATCCGGGGCGCTACCGGGTCTACTACGTCTCCCTGACGACCGGCAACGTGCTCGACATGTACAAGGCCATCGCCTGGGAACTCGGTTTGCCTACCGAGCGCTCAAGGGCCACCGCGTACCGGGCTATCCGCAACGAGGTCAGCCGCCTGGTGCAGGAGGCCAAGCAACTGCCGGTACTGATCGTCGACGAGGCGCAGCACCTGCGCAACGATGTACTGGAGGATCTGCGCCTACTGACCAGCTACGCCATGGATGCCGACAATCGCCTGTGTCTGTTATTGGTGGGCCTCACGGAATTGCGGCGGCGTTTGAGCATGGCAGTGCACGAGTCCCTCAGTCAGCGACTGGTGGTACGCCACCATCTCGCGGGACTGGTGCGCGACGAGATCGAGGGCTACCTGACCCACCGGTTGCGTCTGGCCGGCGCGGAGACGCCGCTGTTTGTACCGGCAGCCATTGAAGCGCTCTATCAGGCTTCCCGCGGTCTGCCGCGCAAGATCAATCGGATCGCGCATTACGCGCTCACCGCAGCGGCACTTGAGCAACAGCATCAGGTAACCGAGGTCCATCTGCAGACGGCGGTGGAAGAACTACAGCCATGAGCAGCGAATTCCATAATCGGTACGATGAC
>JASFJQ010000389.1:0-3244 GCA_050121305.1 Chromatiaceae bacterium | reverse complement strand
GTTCGCCGGAGACGACGTCGACATAGATGCCGGGTTCGTGGTTATGCAGATACTCCCCCGTACCTGGCCGCTCGGTAGCACTTTCCTGCGTAACCCGATATTGCTCGGCATTGAGTGCGGCGATGGTATCCGCTGACTTCTGGTAGGTCTTCATTTCTTGCTCCTCTCGCAGACTTGGAAAATGATGGTTGCGTTCGGAAAACTCAACACCCAACACGCTATTCGGCTTTTGGGTTTGTTACCGATTCTGAAAGGCTCGCCATTTCCCTATCTGAGCGCATCTCGGACTGATTGTTGCAGCGCAGGGAGCAGAGACTCCGCAAACCATGGGTTCTTCTTGATCCAGATGTTGTTTCTCGGGCTGGGGTGAGGCAGAGGTATGACACCGCCGCCATAGTTCTGCCACGCTCGCACGGTCTCGGTGAGGTTGCGCTCTACCGAAGGCAGATGCCACTTCTGCGCATATTGCCCGATGACCACGGTCAGCCTGACTTTCTTCAGGGTATCCATCAATTGTGTTCGCCAGGCGGGCGCGCATTCCGGCCTAGGCGGCAGATCACCAGACTTGCCCGTCCCGGGGTAACAAAAACCCATAGGCAGGATCGCTATCTTCGTGATGTCGTAAAACAGGTCGCGCGATACACCGAGCCAGTCGCGAAGCCGCTCCCCGCTGGGGTCGTCAAACGGCACGCCGGTCTCGTGGACACGCCGCCCTGGTGCCTGTCCGGCGATCAGGATTCTGGCACGTGGATCGAACTGGATGACCGGTCTGGGTCCCAGCGGTAATGCTTGCTCGCAGATTCGACAATGCTTCACCGACCAGATCAGCGCTGCCAGCGAGTTGTCCTCGTTACCCGTCATGTTGCGATTGCCTCAACTCACGCGGTGTGCAGCCGTAGTGTCGTTTGAACGCTCTGCTCAAGGTGCGTGCCGACGTAAAGCCCGTCGCGTGCGCAATTTGCTCCAGCGGCTGCATGGTGTGTTTGATGAGTTCGTGCGCCTTCATCAATCGCCAATCCATGATGTAAGCCATCGGTGCGATGCCGACGATTTCCTGGAAACGGCGGACGAGCGTCGCGCGCGACATGCCGACTTTCTTGCCGAGGGAGGATAAAGTCCAGTCGAACTCGGGCGCCTTGTGAATGAGGGTCAGGGCACGGTATACACGCCGATCACGCAGCGCTGCCAGGAAGCTCTGCTTTTCGTCGTGGTGGCTGATGTAGCTATTGAGTAACTTCAGAAACAGGACTTCTGTCAGTCGATCGGCGATGCGGCTATTCGTGCTTTGGCGGTTACGCATCTCGTCGTCGATTAGCGAGACTGTGGACCAGATGGATCCATTGGGTTCGAGCGCAGGAAAATGCATTATTTCTGGCAAAGCTTCGAGAATCGGGTGCCTAGCGCCTTCGTCGAATCGGACCATGCCACACAGCAGGCGATGGGAAATCTCGCCGTATTGGAATAGCGGATCACCCAGTTCACAAGCCTTCCCCGCGCGTGCGCTCGGCACCAGTTCTCGTCCTGGGTGGTCCGCGATCCAGTGCGAGTCGCCGTTCGGGAGCATGAGAATCTCGGACTCTCCAACGTGGACTGAATGATGAGCCTCCGTTCCGACGAAAAAATCGCCGGACAGCGCTATGTGGAAGCGCGGAATGCCCATTTGCGGTAGCGACATGCCCCACGGTGCGGCAAGTTCCGAGCTGAAAAATATCGAGCCGCGGAAACGCAATGTTTCGAGAATATCGCTCAGAACATCGAAGTCGGTTTCTTGATTGAGCCGTTCAGTGACCACAATGATTCTCTCGGATACCCGGTTGCACTCGGTCAAGCCTTCATAATTGCGCGGACTTTAGATAACGCGCTAATGAGCATCGCGTCAACAACGACCAACAAAGGGAGTAAAGATCATGTCCAGGCATGCTTTCACACGTTTCTTCATGCCAAGCCTGCTTGCAGGTACCATGATGGCTGCAACCGCAACCAGTGTGAGCGCAGGTGAGTTCTACTTCATCAGCGACGGTGAACTGCAGCGGCCAACCGGTTACCGCGAGTGGGTCTATGTTGGAACGCCTGTAACGCCCAACGACATGAACGATGGCAAGGCCGCCTTTCCAGAGCATCACAATGTCTATATCGATCCAGGGAGCTGGTCGCACTGGAAGAAGACCGGTGAGTTTCGCGATGGAACGATCCTGATGAAGGAGTTGGTCAGCGTTGGTGCTAAGGCGGCAGTCAGCGGCAACGGTTACTTTCAGGGCGAGTTCATCGGACTTGAAGCCACGATCAAGAGCAAGAACCACTTTCCGAACGAGCCGGGAAACTGGGCTTACTTCAGTTTTTCAACACCGGACCACAAGTCACTTACACCTACTGCCAAGGCGTTTCCAGCCGCTTCCTGCAACGCTTGTCATCAGGCATCGGCTGGCGACGACTTCGTGTTCACGCAGTACTATCCGGTGTTGCGGGCTGGCAAGGGAACCGGCGAGAAGGGTAGCGGCGGCCATTCCGATTCACTGCAACCCGTTTCGGCTATGGCTAAGTGATCGTGCGCAGCTTGGCCAGAAAGGCTGCCATTGCCATTGGTGTTGCCACGTTGTCGGCAATAGCCTCTGGGTCAGTGTACGCGAACGAAGACTTCTCAGCCTACGTCGACAGTCGTGGCAGTATCCCGTTGCCGCCCGATTTTCGCCTGTCGATGGTGCATCTGGGCTCCTGGTTCGTGCCGGATGGAGAGGCCAGTGGGTTTCATGATGGTTATACAGAAAAGGAAACGGTCGAGATCTACCGCAAGACGGGAAAGTTCCCTGATGGCGCCACGCTTGTTAAAGAGTTGCGGGTACATGGTGCTTCAGGCTACACGACCGGCACAGGCGTAAGTGAGGCAGCGCCAGGCTTTATCGGCTTGGTCGTGCTGGTCGAGACAGCTTGGGTTTTGCAGCGGCTGTATCGGGCAAGTGCCGAGGAAATTAGAGAGACGGTGACTGACCTCTTGGGTAGTCGTGCCATCGTGGTTGAGAATCGTAATGTTGTCGCGCGCGCCCTCGCACTTTCGAAACACAACTCCTGTGGTTTCGCTGACGCAATTATCGCCGCTTCGGCCTTCAACGCTGGATGCGACAAGGTAATCAGTTTCGACCGTAGGGCGGTGCACGCCGGAATGACGCTGGTCGATTAATGAGGCGCTGAGGCGAAGTTCGACCCCTTGTATGCCGAATCACACTCGGCGGTTTTTTTAAATAAAGCA
>JASFJQ010000388.1:0-3245 GCA_050121305.1 Chromatiaceae bacterium | reverse complement strand
ATAGCCTGTTAGTGAGGGAGACGGATCTGTCTACATGATCAAGGTAGAATAGGTAGACAGATCTGTCTACATTTAGGGCATGGAAATCATCGAATCCAGTCAAGTCTTGGCCAGCTTGCCACCGCAGCAGCGCATCCTGCTAGCTGCACACAAGCTGTTTTACCGAGACGGTATCCGAGCCACCGGAGTCGATCGGGTTATCGCCGAATCGGGGGTCGCGAAGAAGACCTTCTATCGGCATTTTCCGAGCAAGAGCGATTTGATAGAGGCGTTTCTCGTATACCGACACGAGCGCTGGATGGCATGGTTCCGCGACGCCCTGCGCCGACATGGCGGAGGTGTAGCGGCATTAGTTCCAGCGTTGCGGGAGTGGCTTGCTGACCCGGGTTTCAGGGGGTGTGCCTTCATCAACAGCCTCGGCGAACTTGGACCGGTCGCACCGCGTGTAACGGCCATGACCCGCACGCACAAGCAGGATGTGATCGCGTTGATCGCTGACTTTTTACCCGCTTCGGCCGATCGAAGCCTGGATGCAGAGGCAATCGCAATGGCGGTGGACGGCGCCATAGTGCGCACCCAGTACGAACAGACGGCGGATGGTGCGATTACTGCGTTGGATTGGTTTGTGCGTCGACTCGAGAATGCCAAGGGCAGTGCCAACTAGCTCCTCTTGGCTTGCGCTGACGCAATAGTGCTGGATCCTCTACGGAATCATAAGGAGATGGTTGGCTGGCCCCTTTTCCCTTTGATCTTGATAGATGTACGCTTGGGCGTATGAACTGATGAAACACATCGATACTGGCATTGAAGAACAGGATCGCGTCCAGATCGCCGATGGGTTGAAGCGCCTGTTGGCTGACTCGTACACTTTGTACCTGCAATCCCATAATTCCATTGGAACGTCTCGGGGCCGCAGTTCAGAGAGCTTCATCTGATGTTCGAAGAGCACTATACGGAGCTCACGACGGCAGTGGACGAGATCGCTGAGCGCATTCCAACGCTCGGTTCCCCAGCGCCTGCGACCTACAGGGCCTTCGCGGGATTGAGTTCTGTAGAAGCGGTCGAAGGTATGCCAAAGTCCAAAGACATGGTGAGGATTCTGCTGAATGGCCACGAACGGGTCGTTAGGACTTGTCGCGAGGTTCTACAGGCAGCTCAGGCCGGTGGCGATGGGTCTTCCACAGCGCTAATTTCGGACCGTATGCGCATTCACGAGAAGTCGGCCTAGATGCTTTGGGCGCTTCAGTAGGCGTCGCAAGCGCTCGACGCGTTGTGGGCAGATGGCGGATAAACGAGAAGCGGCTGGGTGGTACGTCTGGTCGCTTTTCGCACCTCTTCGCATGCATCGAATCAGTCGGCGAAAACCGAACCTATTCTGCGAATACGGCAGAAAAAACAGATGGACGGCGAATTTTTTATGATTTGATAATATTAGATTATGGTTCCGGGTCTTTCGGCTTAATCAGCGTAAAGGCGATGGTGGTGCGGTAGACGCGTGCATCGCACTCCGCCGGATTGCCCGCGAAGCACAAACAAGAAAACACGCCCGGAATCACCCCAAACCTACTAAGGAGGTGTGCATGATTCGCATAACCGCGTATGCGTTGCCCTTTGCCCTGTTCATCGGCAGTACGGGTGCAGTGGAAAGCTACGCCGAGATGGCTCCTGAAGAAATTCTCCAGTCGCTGATTGACGAGACCGAATCGGCCTATCTGAACCAGAGTCCGCAGAATCGCCAGATGATGCCTGACAACCCGGCATACTGGGTCGCCGAAGAAGGCGAAGAGCTGTTCACGACGCCCCGGGGACCCAACGACGTGTCGCTGGAGGGCTGTGATTTCGGCAAGGGTCCAGGCGTCGTCGAAGGCGTCTATGTCGAGATGCCGCGCTACTTCGCCGATACCGGCAAGGTGATGGATCTCGAGACTCGATTGATCCATTGCATGGTGACGCTGCAAGGCTTCAGCAACGACGACCCGGCGGTTAAGAAGCGTCACGGCTCGGACTCCGACATGATGAAGCTGCAGACCTATATCGCCATGCAGTCCAACGGCCTGAACTGGAACCCGCCGATGGATCATCCGCTGGAGAAGGCGATGCGGGACGCCGGAGAGGTTCTATTCTACAGGCGTTCCGGGCCGATGGACTTCAGCTGTCAGACCTGCCACGGGGTAACCGGACAGCGCGTGCGCGCCTCGGTGCTGCCGAATATCAACGAACCGCATGAGTGGACCAAGGCGATCTCCTGGCCCGCGGAACGTGCCGGGCAGCAGAACGTACGCAGCACCCAGCATCGCCTGCGCGGTTGTCTGTGGCAGATGCGTCACCCGGGGATCGTCGCCGGCTCGGATGCCTCGATTGCACTCATCTCGTTTTGGACCGACGCGGCCCGGGGGCAGCCCGCGATTCTGCCCGACCTCAAACGCTGAAGGCCCACCCCCCAAGGAGAATAGAGAGATGTTCAAACACACTTTGATTGGCGCGAGCGTCGTCGCCACCGCGTTTCTGGTCAGCGCCGGCCTGGCCACCGGCGATGGCACCGGACAGGCCGAAACTGGAGGGGCGGACTATACGGCGATGACGCGCGAGGCCCTTGCTGAGCACCTGATCTTTGAGGCCGGGGGCTTCAAACTCGACCAGCCCGTCCAGGAAGGCGGCACGGCACGTCAACGTCTCGTCCAGGACGAGATCCAGCGCCTGTGCACGGAGGTGCGCAACGACCGCGGCAACGCAGAGACGATGGCGAAGGTAAGCGTCCTCGCGCGCGAAAGCATCCGGTACCCCGAGGACGGCATCAAGCTGGGTGACTGGAAAATCGGCCGCGAGCTGGCGTGGTCAGGCTTCGGCTACCGCGTCGGGCATCGCAACGACGATCACAGCAAGGCCAAGACTGGTCCGGGTGGCAACTGTTACAACTGCCACCAGATGGCTACCGACCGCACCGGCGGATCGATCGGTCCGTCATTGACCGGCTATGGCAAGCTACGCGGTAGCAGCGAGCCGATACTCAAGTACACATACGACGTCATCTACAACCCACACGCTTATTTCGCCTGCACCCACATGCCACGGATCGGTGCTAAGGGGCTGCTGACGGATGAACAGATTAGCCACGTCATGGCCTACCTGTTGGATCCGGAATCGCCGGTGAACCAGTAAACGCGAAGAAAAAAGCGAAGAAAAAAGGGGTCGCCCATTAGCCACCTCCGGTCAACGGGGCGAGTGAATCTCTGAGGATTCCTCGT
>JASFJQ010000387.1:0-3245 GCA_050121305.1 Chromatiaceae bacterium | reverse complement strand
CTCTTCGTCGGTTATCTGGATCGGGAAACGGAACTCCTGGCCTGCTACCAGACTAGCGATGTTTTTGTGTTCGCGTCCGAGACCGAGACACAGGGGCTGGTTCTGCTGGAGGCCATGGCGAGCGGCCTTCCAGTTGTTTCCACGGCCCGCATGGGGACGCGGGACGTTCTCGTCGATGGCGAGGGGTGCGTCGTCTCACCGCTGGATGCCGACGCATTTGCCGAGCGGGTCATGCGCCTCTACGACTCACCGGCTCAACGTGCCCTGCTTTCAGGTAGCGCGGTCGCGTACGCGCGGCGTTGGGCCAGTGATGCGAAGGCGTTCGAAATGGTCGCCTGTTACGAGCGCTCCCTCCAGGCTGCAGCGGGCGAGCCTGGGAAGACGATGGATGCCACCTCAGTGCGTTCCGAGGTGAAAGCGGAGTGACTCTGTTGGCGAAGACGTGGCTTGGGCGGTACTTCCTTTTGAGAGTTCGCTCGTGAAGCTGTTACTCGCGACGGATGCCTGGCACCCGCAGATGAACGGCGTAGTGCGCACGTTGAGCACCGTTGTCGACACGTTGCGCGCTGCTGGGCACAGCGTGGAAGTCATCGGTGTGGGTGACTTTCCGGCGTTGCCAATGCCGTCCTATCCGGAGATCAAGGTGTCGGTCTGGCTGCGTGGCCTGACGGCGCGCATCGAGGCCTTCGATCCGGATGCGATCCACATCAGCACAGAGGGGCCGATCGGCTATGCGGCAAGGCGCTTCTGTCGGCGGCATGGTTATGCCTTCACGACCTCCTTTCACACGCGTTTTCCGGAGTATCTTCGCGAGCGCCTGCCCGTGCCGCTCGGTCTGACCTACGCGATGGTGCGCGCCTTCCATCGTCACGCGTCGCGCACACTGGTACCTACCCAGACGCTGAAAACCGACCTCGAGCAGCGTGGCTTCAGCCATCTCCAGGTCTGGGGTCGCGGCGTGGATACCGAGTTGTTCGCTCCGGAACGTCGCCAGGACAGCGCGTGGACGCGACCGCTCTGGCTCAACGTGGGCCGCGTGGCCCCGGAAAAGAACATCGACAGCTTCCTCGGTCTCGATCTGCCTGGCACTAAGGTCGTCGTCGGCGATGGGCCAAAGCTCGCCGAGCTACGCGAGAAGTATCCTGATGTCGTTTTTCCGGGCGCCAGGTTCGGTGAGGAGTTGGCGGCCTATTATGCGTCCGCGGACGTATTCGTGTTTCCTTCACTGACCGACACTTTCGGGCTCGTCATGATCGAGGCCATCGCGTGCGGTACGCCAGTCGCAGCTTACCCGGTCACGGGGCCACTGGACGTGTTGCAGCCCGGGGTAACCGGTGTCATGCATGACGATCTCGGCGTGGCGGCCGAGCAGGCGCTGCAGCTGGACCGGGACGCGTGCCGCAACGCCGCTCTCGGCCTGAGCTGGACAGCCATTGCCGACCAGTTCCTGCATGCGCTGGTGCCGCTGAAGGAGGACAAGGCACCGGCGTTGAAGGAGGCGCAATGACAAAGCCAGGCTATACCGGCCTCAAACGGATCGTCATGGCAGCGGGCTACTCGCTGCAGGGATTTCGTGCGGCGTGGAAACACGAATCTGCATTCCGTCAGGAGACCCTGTTGACGCTGGCCTTTCTGCCGCTGGCGATCTGGCTCGGACAGAGCGCGGCCCAGACCGCGTTGCTGATCAGCACCTTGTTCCTCGTCGTCATCGTCGAGTTGCTGAACTCGGGGATCGAGGCCGTCGTCGACCGCATCGGTGACGAGCCTCACAAGCTATCCGGGCGTGCCAAGGACATGGGTTCTGCCGCGGTCTTCCTGTCATTGCTGTTGATGGCCGTGGTCTGGGTCACCGTCGCCGTCGAGCGCCTCCTGCCTGGTTTCCAGTTGTATTGATCAGTAACTCGTTCCGGTCCGACGGGTTTTCGGCGGTACCTTTAGTCAGATGATTCTGACGGCGCGGGCTTCGCGGCATTCGCGGTGCCGCGGTTGCTACCATGCTGCAATCGCCTGAGCCTTTTCAACCCCCGACGAATGGGTGGGTAGCGTCGACTGGCGGCTGCCACGGCCTGACGGGCGTACGCCGAGTGCCTGAGCAGGATTACCCCGCCGAGCAAAAACAGCGGCAGACCGATCGGCAGCGGTAGCCAGAACGTCAGCACACCGATCACAGCAAGCAATAGGCCGACCGGGACCATGATCCATCCGGTCAGCCTACCCGGTCGCTGCTTGCCTATAACCGAGTTCAAGGGGGTCCCTTTGCCCGCGGCTCATACGCGCCGTGGAGGTCGATGACAATGCCTTGCCCCGCTGCGGTTACACGCCGGGGTCCCGTGATGCGAGTCGCTGTGAACAGGCACCTTGTAGTGCACCCGGACGCGCGTACCGGAATTGCCTGTATAGTCGAAAAACCAAGGCGGGTTAGCATTCGAGGGCGACGATGGTCGTCATGGGTAGCCAAAGGCGGACCAAGCTAGGTCACACGATGTTGGGGCCCAAGGCGGAACAGGTGGTGAGGTTGTCACCGGTGCCGGTATTGATCGTCAAGGCGGCGGAGAGTTCGACAAAAAGTTAGCTCCGATTCGTACGCAGATTGAGGGCCTTCTTCTGCTGCAGACGGCCCACTTTCTGTGCGATCTCCAGGCACCGACGCTTTGCGCCATCGGTTTCAGTTGACAGGCGAAGTTGGGGCTTGTCCTGCTGCCGCTCCAGTCGCTCGATAATGCTGTGCTGTCCAGCTCGTTTCGTAGCGCGTTCTGTTCACGTGCTTTCGGCAAGAGCTGCGCAAACAGACCGGTGATCAGGTTCTGCATCTTTCTCGACTCACCCAATGGCTGGGACACAACGGGGCCGAGGCCTCGCTATACAGCGGCTATTTTGCTCGGGGAATATGGCCTAGAGATGACAGGGTCATGGCCGCCGCTGCCGAGCCGTTTCAGCTGGAGGTGCCGAGCAGATCTGCCAGTTCGTCTGCGTCGTCCAACGGCGTCATACTCTTGGCCATACGTTTGGCGAAGTAGTAAATGCGCTTCTGCTTTTCAATGATGTCGATCTCGATTGTGTAGGCAGGGATACGCTTGGGCTCCGACGCCACGAGGGGACTGGCCTTGTGGGCGGCCGCCGAATCGCTGATGCTTGAGATCTGGCCCTTCATCTCGATGTGGCGCTCGGCGCATGGCCAAGAGCGCCGCGCTGCTGGTCGACGAGGCGTTGCCCGAGCAGCCGTTGCGCCAGTGGGTGCTGAGCAT
>JASFJQ010000386.1:0-3262 GCA_050121305.1 Chromatiaceae bacterium | reverse complement strand
GCTGCAGGGTGTCCCGTTTGGCTGTCATCGCCTGCAGGTCGGCCTCTATCAGGGCAATCTGGCTGTTGATCGCTTCCAGTGTTGGTGCCTTGCCAACGAGATCTTGCAGCGATCTCGGCGTCTGCATTGTGGCAATCTGTTGCTTGAATCTGACGGTCTTGTCCGGCGCGCCCTCCATGGCCTGGCGCAGTTCCTTCTCGCGCTGTATCTGTTGCGCGGCGGTGTCGAGGTTGTTCGATGCCGCCGCGAGTATGGCGAGCAAATCGTCGCGAGTGGCGGCGGGAAGGCCGGCGTCACCGTTCACGGCCTCGACAGTGGCGTCGATCGTGTCCTGCGTGACCTTATCGGTCGTAGCGGCAGGCTGGGAAATCGCGGATGTGCTATACAGCACCAGCACCAGCACCGGTCCAGCGAGCGCTGCTATTCTGTCGTACCAGTGCATAACGGTCCTCGTGTGGTCAACGGGGCGAGCAGACGGCAACCCGTTGCTGGACGCTGATTTCACTCACCGGGGTTACTTCGCAATCGTGATAGGGATCCCTATTCCTTTCACATCTCCCACAGTGGTTTGGTTCAACAGGGTAAGGAGGCGAAAATTACCGCGGTCCCACGCAGTATCGGCGACGCCAAAGTACTGCCCGCGGTACCAGACGGAGGGAATATTGTCCGGAGGCTCCTTCTCGGTAATTCTAATAGTGAGCGTCGCAGCCCGATTTTCAATCGCCGCGTCACTGCTTCCCGTCCTCGGGTCTGGCCCAACATCGAACTCTGGAAATTCACCCATTCCATCGGCGACGAACCGGATGATTTCGCCGAAGCTTCGCAGTCTTATGCCTCCCGTGAAAGGAATGTCCCCACCGGGATAACCCGGGGCGAGGTCCACGTAGACGACACTCGCCGGCAGGCGCTTGATCCGCTCGTTGAGCGCCCAACGTTGCTCGTCACTCAAGACCATCTGGTCATAGTTGCTGATCAGCACGCGCCCTTGCGTCAACTTACTGGCCTGGAACCGACCATCGGGTTTTTGCCGCCAGGTGATGCCCAGGTTGATCCCCTTGGCAAGGTCTTCGGCCTTCGGACGGTCGGCAATATCGTAGAACAGCATATCCTCGAAAACGAGCGGACGAGTGAAGAGCTGGCGGGTCTCGGCGAGCCAACGCAGGTGAAGCAGGATGCGACGAAACTCGGTGTATTCCTCAGGCCGTCCCGGGGAGTTGGTGATGAAGCGTTCAAGCTCCCCGTTGGGCCCATAAAACTCGATGCCCTCCGCCATCAGTCGCAGCAGTCGATCGACAGGGGTATCGCCTTGAAAGACAGCCAAACTCACAACATTCTCGTTGAATGGCTTCAGCAAGCGGGTCACGTATTCCTGGCCCTGCAATGGGAGGATGCTGAAGGTGGGATTCTCTGAGGCGCGGCCGCCCAGATTAAAATTGAAGAAATCCGTACCGGACGACTCCTCGACCTGGCCACCAATCCCCGTTGTCGCCGTCCAGTCGAAGGTTGCGGCGATACTCGAGGTGACGGTAAGGTGCATGTTCTCTCCAGCATGCCAGCGGGCGATATTGAGCAGTACCATCTGCTGTGAGAGACGGGCATTGGTTTCGTCGTAGCCAAGCACCGCACGTTCGAGAACCGGTGGCCCGACTGTCGAGCAGGCACCGAGCATGGCAGCTACCAGTGCAAGCACTAAAGCCTTTCGGTAATTGTGCATTTTCCTCTCCAGGTTAAAGTGCCACACGCGCCCGTATACCAAACAGCCAGAGCTCATCCTCATCCGGGTTCAATGCCGGGTCGATCAGCAACTGCACGCTCGGCGTGATGGCGATCTGGTCGGCCACTTGCCAACGGTAATAGACCTCGGCTGCGTATTGGTCATCGAGGTCCACACCTAACAGGGCGTCATTCGGTTCTCCCCAGTTGACACCGAATCCGAGCTGGTCTCCCGACCCAAGTAGTTCGAGACCACCGGCCGTATAACCGCCGCCAATACTGATCGAACGCTCCAGGAGGGCGCCGCTGTCCTCGGCCCAGCCGGCCCGCGCGAACACAAGCCACTCCGAGGCGATGGCGTGGTTGAACGAGAGCACGCCTCCCCATCCGTCTTCCGCCCCGAGGTCGTTTCTTTCGTCTGCGTGCCAAAGGGTCAGGTGAACGTTGTTGAGGTAGTAGGCCTCCTGCGACGCGCCGGTCCAGCCGATCTCGAAATGCTTGAGGAACTCGCTTTCGTCAAAGACGGTGTCGAAGCCCTCCAGGGGATCGGTGGCGTCTGCATTCTGGTCAACGAAACCGGCAATCACATAGACGGACGGCGTTAGCCAGGCGCCGCCCGCGGCGCCCAGTGCGCCGTCGTTGGGCAGGTCCAGGGCGCCCACCCCGATGCTGAAGGCGTAGTTGAAGAAGTCTGTCCAGGGGCTGACCAGCGGGAAGACATCGACATAGTCGCTGACATCGAGATAACCGCCGACCACCTCATACTTGCCGCCCTGGAATTTCTGATCCCAGTAGAGGGTATTCAGCCGCCAGCCTTCGTCGTTGTAGGGCAGGTTGGAGATGCCCGCGTACCCGGTGCTATCGCCGAGATAGGAACTCGGCCCCGTATCGGTAAACTCCTTGGTATGCTCGACCAGAAACATCAGGGCACCGGGGTGGGGAGTGCCGCGACCGAATGCTTCCCAGGCAGCGCTGAAGCGGAAGATACCGCCCCCCGCATCCTCCTCGGCGCCAGGCAGGCGATCGCTGGCTTTCAGGTAGACCGAGTTGTACTCCACGCCGAAGGTGAATCCATGCTCCTGCTGCAGGCTGTCCTTCCACGCATACCAGGACTTCAGAAAACCGAGATCGAGCGGCGTGTCTGTCTGCGCGCGATCCGACTCGATCCGGTTACGCACCGCATCCGGTCCGCCGAAAGCCTTGGGCTCCTCTTGCTCGACCGCTTCACCCTGGGCTGAGGCGTTTTCGATCTCCTCGCTCGCCGGACCGGGTTCCTCCGCCTGTAGGGGCAGGCTCACAATCAGCAAAGCAGCGAGGACAGAATTCCGACGGCACTGGGCGGCCGGGGCAAAGGTGGACCGATGAAATAGCTTCTGCATAAGTCCTCAGCGCCCGGAGAAGCGCAGCTGGTGATGAGCCGTGGGCACCAGCGGCGGGCGGCTGTTAGCAAAGCCTACATCCAGCTTGGCAGCCGGCAGGGCTTCGCCCGCCGGCAACTCGATGGGGGACTGGCGGTGTAGCGGCGCCAGCGCGCGGCTGCAGGCTTCGT
>JASFJQ010000385.1:0-3269 GCA_050121305.1 Chromatiaceae bacterium | reverse complement strand
GCATCACTCCAATGAGGTCTCCTGGCGCGAAAGCCTGGTTACTGTCGTCGAGGTGGCGCTGGCCGACGACGGCGGTATCGATCTGCACCACCTCGAGACACTGCTCCAGGCGCCTGCCTATCAGGGCCGTCTGCGCATCGGCTCATTCTCTGCCGCCTCCAACGTTACCGGCATGCGTTCACCGATCTACGCGCTGGCCAGACTGCTGCATAGGTATGACGCCCTGGCGTTCTTCGACTATGCCGCGTGCGCACCCTATGTCCCGATTGATATGAATCCGTCGCCTGATGAGGAGGGTACGGGCGCCTTTCTCGATGCCGTGTTTATTTCGCCGCACAAGTTTCTGGGCGGACCTGGATCGAGCGGTCTGCTGATATTCAACAAGCGCTGCTACCACCCCGAGCTCCCGCCCAGCATTGCCGGTGGAGGCACTGTCGATTACGTGGGGCCGGCAGATCACGATTTCATCCATGATGTCGAGGCACGGGAGAAGGCCGGTACCCCCGGCATACTGCAGACACTGCGCGCGGCCCTGGCCTTTGAGGTGAAAGCGGCGGTCGGTATCGAGCGCATCGAACGGCGTGAGGCGGACATGATCCGCCAGGCCCTCGCCCGCTGGGGTGCGAATCCGCGCATTGAGATCCTCGGCAATACTGACCCAAAACGACGGATCGGGATCGTATCGTTCAATCTCCGGGACCCCAAGGGCCAGTACCTGCATCCCCGATTCGTCACCACACTGCTAAATGATCTGTTCGGCATCCAGAGCAGGGCCGGTTGCTCCTGCGCCGGCCCCTATGGCCATCAATTGCTGGGAATAGACGAACAACGGGCAGCGCAATACCGCTCCTGGATCACCCGCGGATATCAGGGGGTCAAACCCGGCTGGTGTCGCGTCGGCTTCCATTATGTGTTCGACACGGCCGAGGTGGAGTATCTGCTGGCCTGCGTCGATTTCGTCGCCGAGCATGGCCACCGCTTTGTCCATCAGTACCACTTCGATGCCAAAAGCGGCGCCTGGCATCATAAGCAGTGGCAGCCGCAGTCCGTGTCGTTCTCTCTCGGCGAGGCGCTAAAGGCGGATCGGATCGAGCCGCAGGCGCTGACTGAGGCGGCACGGCGACAACGCTATCAGGCCTATCTCGAAGAGGCCGCGGGACTGGCTGAACGATTAGCAGCTGATCAGTGCAATGTCTCAGCGCGTTAAGCGCCGCTCGTCGCCGGGCTGCCGACGGCGCATAAGATAACCGCCGACCGCGCCACCGACACCCGTGAGGGTCAGCAGCCCGAGGGTGACGAAGTTGGCGACCATCATCACGACGCCGACAGCCGCAGCCGCCGCAAAAGCGGCGCTCACCTTCAGGTTGGCACGCGAATGGGCCTTCTGGGTCTCGCGGGCGATCGCCTTCTGGCTCTGGCGGACGATGCGGGTCTTGTCCTTCTCGGCCTTCACCCGCAGATCTTCACGCTCCCGCGCCAGGACCAGGCGCTCACGCTCCATGTCCCCCCGCAGCCGCTCCGTCCGTTTCTGCGCGAGATACCCGGCCAATGAAACCAGCCAGAAGGCGGCCACCAGCGCAATGACACCCAACGGCAGCGCAAGCCGCCACCAGTGGGTGGCATCGGCGTCGAGCGGCGTCAGCAGCGTCAGCGCCACGGTGGCGGCCTGGATCAGCAGGATGGCCGCAAGAAAACGCAGCAACAGGGCCGTCTGTGAGGCGCGCGAGCTGACCTTGGGCGGCCTCTGCGGCTTTCCAGGCAACAGCTTCATCGGCGTAGGCTCACGCATCGGACCGGGTCAGGCGGACCTGGCCACGGCGCTCTTCGCCTCGCCGAGGCATTGAGATAACCAATCCGTTTGAGGCGACAGAAAATCGGGAGATGGCATGCAGGCTCCTCTGGCCGTTTCACCGGAGTCTAACCCGAAAATCTCCTTACGCCGGGCTGGGGTATCGGTCTAACGCCAAGATATTGGGATTATCGCTGTTAGGCCTCAGTCACACTCGGCACCGGCATATCGCCTGGATGGGTATGGCATCAGCAACACCCGTGCCCCGAACGCAGATCCCACTGATCTCTACTATGTTTGGCGGTATTCCAATAGCGGGGTATTCTGGCCCTGATGGCCTGGACCCCCGAAGTATCCCGAGGTACTCATGATGCCGTTTCGAAACATATTGCGGTCGCACCTTCCCCTGCTCTCTCTGATCGCTGTGATGACCCTGGCCCCGTGGGCCTCAGCGGATCCGGGCAGAGTCATCGAATTGACCGATGGCAGCCGAATATCCGGTGACATCGTCGATTACAGCAATGGCATCTACACCATCGAGTCGGAGTCGCTCGGCAGGCTGCTGCTCGACGACGTACGGATCCGCTCGATTCGGTCTGGATCGCCAGGGTTCGGCCCTCCGGATGGCCTGGATTCAGGCCTGCCGGCACCTGCGGCGTTGAGTCAGTTGGAACAGATCAGACATCGGATCATTTCGAACCCCGATGTACTCGCTCAGGTCATGTCGCTACAGCAAGACCCCGACTTGATTGCCATTCTGAACGACCCGCAGATAATGCAGGCAGTGATGTCTGGCCAGATCGGCGTCCTGCAGAATCATCCAAAGATCAACCAGCTGCAGAGCAACCCCACCGTTCGGTCGATTATGCGGACGCTCAATCCATAGCCTGCATATCCCACCGATGAGCTGCTGCGCGGCCCAATAAGCTCGCTGTGACGGGGCGCCCTTGTTACCGGACGGTGAAATCCAGCTCGCGATCGATAGTGCCGTCTTCCCTGAGGATGGCATGCTGCTTCCCAGAAGGATCCACCAACACCACGATCTGATCCTGGAAGAGCGGCCGCCGGACAAACTTGATTGCCCATCCGAATCCCTGCAGTTGTGCCAGCGCATGGCGCTGCAGTTCCGTCAGTCGTGCCTTGATATCCTTGGGTATCGCGTCGACACCTATCCGCCGCTCGTTCGATTTTTCGGTAGCATCCATGAGAGCCCGCCTGTAGTGGGACTGGAGACGTCCCAATCAGACAGCATGTCGGCATTCCGCGATTCGACTTTAGATGCGCAGTCGACAACGCCGCATCAGCGGGCTAGGGACCTGGGGATTGGCAGTGGGCGGGATATTCCCGTTGGCGCCGAAGCGGGCGGGACGCCTCGGGCTCCATACGATTGCATCCTGAATCGATTGAGCTGGTGCTGCTGTTCGAGTTGAAACTGCCGCTGCCGCCCGATGCCTTCCAGTCGACTGGGCCTATAAGGGGG
>JASFJQ010000384.1:0-3275 GCA_050121305.1 Chromatiaceae bacterium | reverse complement strand
GCGATATCTGGAGTCGAACATCGTTGCAGTGCGCGCCGGTGAGCTGGCGCAGATGGGTGCCACACTGGCCAATGGCGGTGTCCAGCCACTCACGGGCGAACGCATCCTGGCGCAGGAGACGGTGCGCACTGTGCTGTCGGCAATGGTGATCGCCGGCATGTATGAAGACAGCGGTTATTGGTGGACCCGGGTGGGCGTACCCGCGAAGAGCGGTGTGAGCGGCGCTGTCGTCGCGGTTGTGCCGGGCTGGGGTGCCATCGTTGCATACTCGCCCCGCCTCGACGCTGCCGGTAACAGCGTGCGTGCATCGCTTGCCATCGAGTGGCTAGTGCAGCGCTGGCGCCTGCACTCGGTCGACCGCCTGCTGGGCCAGCAGAACTGAGCCGGGCGTGGACGGCTCTTGGCAGATCGTGAATAGGAAGTCTGGGAGATGAGATGAAGGTTGTTGTGATCCTGGTGGCCGTCTTGTGGCTGTCGCTGGCGAACAATGTCTTTGGCGGTGTTGGGCGGCTGGCGGATGAAGCCCCGACTCCAGGCTTGCAGCAGGAGCCACAGATCGCGACCTTCTCGATAGTCGCCCGTGACCCGGAGACGGGCGACTATGGCGTCGCCGTTCAGTCGCGGTACTTTGCCGTCGGGGAGGTGGTACCCCACGCCAAGGCAAAGGTCGGTGCCGTCGCCACCCAGGCACGCGGCAATCTGCTCTATGGCCCACAAGGCCTGGCGCTGCTTGGCGAAGGCCTCGCCGCCGAGGAGGTGATCCAGCGACTGCTCGCGCCCGACCCGTTGCGTGACGAACGCCAGGTCGGGGTCGTCGACGCAGTCGGCCGCGCCGCTTCTTACACCGGCGAAGAGTGCCTCGCGTGGGCCGGCGGTCGTATCGGCGCCGGCTATGCCGTGCAGGGTAATCTGCTCGCCGGACCACAGGTCGTCGATGCAATCGCGACCGCGTTCGAGGCAACGCCCGGCGACTTCGCCACCCGTTTGGTCTACGCGCTGGCGGCCGGGCAGGCCGCCGGGGGTGACGCCCGTGGGCGCCAGTCGGCCGCGCTGTTGATTGTGCGTGAGAAGGGGGGTTACCTTGGCCTGACCGACCGCTATATCGACCTGCACATCGAGGACCACGCGACGCCGATCCGCGAATTGGCCCGACTGCTGCGGATACGCCAGGCACAATTCATCAGCGAACGGGCGAAAGCGCTCGTCAGCCAAGCCAAGAAGACGCACGGCCCCGAGCGTGCCGCCCTGCTCGGTGAGGCACACAGACTCATGCTGAGTGCGCTAGAGAAGCATCCATCCGATGACTACGGCTGGTGGTCTCTCGCCCGTATACGCATGCTGGAAGGCCGACCCCAGGAGGCGGCGCTGGCGGCCCAACGGGCCCTACTGGAGAATCCGGCGTGGCGTCATCTGTCTGTCGCAAACCGGGAGGGACTGGGGGTATCCAGTGAATTGCTCGATGCCCTGATGAGGGTGGAATCGTTCAACCGCGTCTGGCACAGCCTGGCAGCGGGCAGTGAAGCAGGTGCGCAATAGATACTCCGAGTCATAATGAGGCCGCGCTGGCCGATGAGATACCTGCGCAGAAAGGCCCGAAACTGAGCCTGTCCGCGCAGGTCTTCATCGCACTTGGGCTTGGCCTTCTGGCCGGGCTGTTCTTCGGGGAACTCATCGCGCCGGTGCAGATAATCGGTGAGATCTTCATCGGGCTGCTGCAAATGACGGTGCTGCCCTACATCCTTGTGGCGCTGATCGCCGGCATCGGGAAGTTGAGCTATCGCGAGATGCGGCTGCTGGCGGTCCAGGGCGGACGCTTCGTACTGCTGTTCTGGGGTATTTCACTCGCTATCGTCGTCGCGTTCACGGCCACCCTGCCCAATTGGGAATCGGCCACGTTCTTCAGCAGCAGCCTGGTCGAAAGCCGCGAGCCGACAGACCTTGTTGCGCTGTACATCCCCTCGAACCCATTTTTCTCGTTGTCGAGCAGCGTCGTCCCGGCGATCGTCCTTTTCAGCCTGGCGGTCGGCCTCGCCATCATCGGTGTGCCGAACAAGGGCAGCTTCATCGACGACCTCGACGTGGTCGGCGAGGCCATTATGCGCATCGCCGGTTTCGTCGCGCGCCTCGCACCGATCGGTGTTTTCGCCCTGATCGCCACCGCCGCCGGCACGCTCGATGTCGAGGCCCTTGGGCGACTGCAGGTCTACATCCTGACCTATATCGGTGCAGCATTGTTGTTGTCGTTCTGGATCCTGCCAGCCCTTGTCGGCGCGCTGACGCCGATCAGGCCGCGACGGATGATGTCGGTCTGTCAGGATGCCCTGGTGACCGCGTTCGCAACCGGCTCTCTGCTGATCGTCCTGCCATTGCTGGCCGAGCGTATGAAGGAACTCTTGTACGAAGCGGGGATTGGCGGCCGCGAAGGTGACAGCGCTATCGACCTGGTCGTGCCGATCAACTTCAATCTACCCAATCTCGGCAAGCTGATGTCGCTCGCGTTTGTGCCGTTTGCCGGCTGGTTTGCCGGCAGCGCCCTCAGCGCCGAGCAGTTCCCGATGTTCCTCGTATCCGGTCTGCTGAGTTTCTTCGGCGAGGTCGTCGTCGCGTTGCCCTTCCTGCTCGATCTGATGCGGGTACCGGCCGACATGTTCCAGTTGTTTCTCGCCGTTGACGTGTTTACCGGCCGGTTCGGCACCCTGCTCGCCGGCGTACACACGATTGTGCTTGGTCTGCTGACGGCGGCGGCGGTATCCGGACAGATCCGCCGGCACTGGCCGCGCCTGAGCCGCTATCTGTTGATCTCGGCCGTGCTGACGATCGCGCTGTTTGGCGGGCTGCGATTCTTCTTCGAGGTGGTCGTGCCGCAGGAATACCGTGCGTACGAAAAGCTGGTGCAAATGGACCTGGCGGTCGAGCGCGTCGACAGCCGCATCGTCAAGGCCGATAACCTGAAGCCGCTTGAAACGCAAAGCGGTTCGCGCCTGGCGACGATTCGCGATCGCGGCGTCTTGCGGGTGGGTTATCTCAAGGATGCCCTGCCGTTTGTCTATCGGAATGAGAAAGGCAGGATCGTCGGCCTGGAGGCCGATATGGCCCATCTGCTGGCCGGCGAACTCGGGGTCGGGCTGGAGTTCGTCAGAGTGCAAAACAGTAACATAGGCAAACAGCTCGCTTCCGGTCGCATCGATGTGATGATGAGCGGCCTGCTGATCACGCCGGAGCGCGCGGTTGAACTGCGCTTTACCTCGCCGCACCTGACGTCGACATTGAGCCTG
>JASFJQ010000383.1:0-3288 GCA_050121305.1 Chromatiaceae bacterium | reverse complement strand
CCAGGATCAGACCGACGACCTGGATCAGCAGCACAACCGTCACCGCGACCAGGACCAGCAACAGCAGGTAAAAGAAACCGACCGGCACGCCGCGCAGGCGGGCGAACTCTTCGTCGAACACCACGGCGAGGAACTGGCGGTGATAGGCGGCGACGATCACCAGCAATATCAGATCGAGCGCGATCATTAACCACAGGCTCTCGCGTGGCACGAGCAGGATGTTGCCGAACAAATAGCTCATCAGATCGGCCTGATAGCCCGGCGCCTTGGCAATGAACAACACACCGACCGCCATGCCGATCGCCCACAGGGCACTGATCAGGGTGTCCTCCTGCGCATGCCAGTGCAGCCGCACCCAGCCGATCAGCAGCGCGGCTGCTATCGCGGCCGGCAGCGCGCCATGCAGCGGCTCAAAGCCGAAGTAGACGGCCGCGCCCATCCCTCCAAGGACCGAATGGGCAATGCCCCCGGCAATGAAGGCGATACGCTTGACGACCACATAGGTTCCCATGACCCCGCAACCGATGCTCGCCAGCAGCGCCGTGGCCACGGCCGTCTGCAAGAAGGCGTGCTGCAACAGTGCGGCGAAGAAACCGTTCATCAGTCAGTGACCGTGCGCGATCATGCGCACATGCTCCCCGTAGAGTTCCTGTGTCACATTCCCATCGATGGCATCGGTTTTGTGGCAGACCAGGGTACGGTTGATGCAGGCGACCCGGCCGACGTAGCGCGAGATGAAGGCCACGTCGTGCGACACGACGAGGATGGTCATACGCGCATTCAGCACCTTGAGCAGGTCGAAGATCTCACCCTCCATCCGTTGATCGATGTTCGCGGTCGGCTCGTCTAGGATCAGGATGCGCGGTTCGCCGACCAAGGCCCGGGCCAGCAGCACGCGCTGCAACTGGCCACCGGAAAGGCTGCCGATCTGGCGCTTCGCGATGTCACCGGCTTCGACCTCGGCCAGGGAACGTCGCACCGCCTCACGATCGGCACTGGACACCCGCCCGGGCCAGAGCGCATGCCACTTGCCGCCACGCTGCCCGCCATTCCGATCCAGGCCCAGCCGCCCCAATTGCACGACCTGCTCGACCGCAATCGGAAAATCGCGCGGGAAGCTCGGGTATTGCGGCACATAACCGAGCAGCCGACTGGCCATACTTGATGTGCGTCCCAGGACGCTGATATCGCCGGACTGCGGTTGTAGCAGGCCAAGTATCAGTTTCAGCAGCGTGCTCTTGCCGCCGGCATTGGGGCCGACGATGCCGAGAAACTCACCCTCCGCGACCTGAAGATCGATCCCCGACAGCGTTGGCACACTGCCGTAGGAGAAATTCAACGCGTGGATGTCGATCGCCGGATTCAAGGTTGCAGCGCCTGTGCAAACTCACGCCCGACCCGGCGCAGGTTATCAACATAATCAGCGGCCAGTGGGTCGACGGCGATCACCACGCCGCCGATCGCCTGCGCGACCTGGCGCGCCTGGCGCTTGTCGAACTGCGGCTGCACGAACACCACCTTGATCTTGTCCTTTTTCGCCTGATCGATCAGCGCCGCCAGCGCACGCGCGCCCGGTTCCTTGCCCTCGCGCTCGATCGGCACCTGGGTCAGTCCGTAGCTGTCTGCGAAATAGCCCCAGGCCGGGTGGAAGACCATGAATCGGCGGTTCGGCAGCGGATCAAGCAGCGTATGCAGCTCGCGGTCGAGGGCCTTCAGCTCGGTAGCGAAGGCATCGTGGTTGCGCGCAAAGTCTCCGGCGTGGGCCGGGGCAAGTTCAGTGAGCTTGTCGCGAATCCTGCCGATCATGTCCCTGACCAACGATGGACTGGTCCACACGTGGGGATCCTTTGCCTGATCGTGGTCAGGTTTGGCCGCGTTTACATCGTGCTTTTCATGATCGTCGTGCGCGGCATCGGCGGGATGCCCCTCATGGGCATGGTCCGCATCCGCGCGATGCTTAGCGTCCTTCCCGCGTTCATCATGATCATGATCCCCCAGCTCGCGCAAAGCGATGCCGTCGCGGACATCGAACACCTGCATCCCGGGATTGGCGGAACGGATCCGCGCCATCCAGGCCTTTTCGAACGGCACACCGGTGCGCACGTATAGCGCCGCGCCGGCCAGCGCGCTGATCTGCTGCGGCGTGGGATCGTAAGTATGGGGGTTGAAGCCGGGGCGCACCATCGCCCGGGCGTCCACATGTTGCCCACCGATCTTTTCCACAAACGTTTGGATCGGCACGACGCTCGCGAACACGCGCAACGGCTCGGCGAAGCCAACGGTTGGCGCTAACGACAGAATCAACAGCAACAACAGCTTTTGCATCAAGGTTTATCCAGGTTTCCGGTGCATCGGCGCTGACAGAGTCGCGGTCGCGGCCTTAACGCGGCGTCATTGATGTAACGGTATAACATTTTGGACATTCTAGGCAACCGCCCTTAATGAGGGCCGCAGACGATTTCTCAAAAACCTAAAATGTAACTTTATATCATTATGATATTGGTTATCCTACATCCGTGCACCAAGCCACTACCCCGCACAAACTGCCCACGCTAAAAATCCGGCATTTCATCGTGCTGGCCTGGTTGCTGCTTGCCGCTCAGTTGTTCTCACAACTGCATGGGCTCGAGCACCTCGAAGAGACCGATCATCACGAGCACAGCAAGGAAGTCTGTCAGCTGTGCATCCTGAGCTCCGGCCTTGAACACGGCAACATCGACACTGTCGTAATTTCAAGTGCCCGGCTTCAAGCGCCCCAGCTTCCCACAGGCTGCTGGAAAAGCATCACCCCAACACTTCTGCCGACCTACCAGAGTCGCGCACCACCTTCATCCTCTTCGATCGCATAAAACATTCGATTAGTTAGCTCGCTTCTCTCCCGGAGAAGCGGTTTGTATTGCGTCGGAGAGACATCGATGAAGAAAACTTTCTTGAACGCCGCCGTCGTGGCAGCGTTGGGCTTTCCTATTAGTGCCGTTTCAGCCGATTCAGCCGATATCGCTGAACTCAAACGAATGGTTCAGGAGATGAAGCAACAACACCAACAGCAGATTCAGGCCCTAGAGCAACGTCTTCAGAAGACCGAGGCACGTGCCTTGGCAGCATCGCAAACGGGAACGTAACCCGCACAGTTGCAGTGTAGTAGGATGTATACATATGAACCACATGGGCAAGCGCGACATGGCCAACCGATCAGTTATTTCAGTTCACACCAAGCCCGAAACCTCGAAGCGACTGGAAGAACTGGCAACCCTCACCCGCCGATCCAAGTCATTCCTGGCCAATGAA
>JASFJQ010000382.1:0-3290 GCA_050121305.1 Chromatiaceae bacterium | reverse complement strand
GCGATGACGACGCTCAGCGGCAGGCTGATCAGAAACCATGGCCAAAACTGCTTGTACCAGGGTTCGGTGTCTTCACGAGGTGGACGCATGCAGGGCTCCGGGGCTAATGAGATTTCCAGGCTAACGGATCACCGGACCGAGGAAACGCGCTTGCTTCTCGATCGCGATCTCGGGTGTAACGGTCGACTCGACATGAAATATGATCTCGCTGCTCGGAGATTTCAATGCGATCGGATCGACTTCGACGCGCAGCGGCAGAGCGGCCACGGCACCGCTTTGGACCTCGATGTCCTCGGTCGTGCCGATCACCCGCAGATCCTCGAGCCCTGATACCGACAGTCGGTAGCGCTGCGGCCGCTGGTCCTTGTTGATGATTTTCAGGTTGTAGACGTTCTGCACCAGACCCTCATTGGTCTCTGTGTACAGGACATTGCGGTCACGCAGGACATCGACCTCGAGCGGGATGCGGGTGAGCAGCGCATATACCAGCGCCGCACTGATGAAGGTCAGCACCGAGACATAGACCAGGACCCGGGGCCGGACGGTCTTGGTCGGTTTTCCCTGCAGCGCGTTTTCCGTTGTGTACTTCACCAGCCCGCGCGGATAGCCCATCTTGTCCATGACGTCGTCGCAGACATCGATGCAGGCCGCGCAGCCGATGCATTGATACTGCAGGCCGTCGCGGATGTCGATGCCCACCGGACAGACCTGGACGCACAGGCCACAATCGATGCAGTCACCCAGTCCGACGCTGCTGGAGGGTGTTCCCCGCTTGCGTGAGCCGCGCGGGTCACCGCGCTGCTCATCGTAGGAAATGATCAGGGTGTCATGGTCGAACATGACGCTCTGGAAGCGCGCATAGGGGCACATATAGATGCATACCTGCTCGCGCATGAAGCCCGCGTTTCCATAGGTAGCGAGGCCGTAAAAGAAGATCCAGAAGGTCTCCCAGGGGCCGAGATTCCAGGTCAGCACGCTGTCCCAGAGTTCACGGATCGGTGTGAAGTAGCCGACGAACGTGAAACCGGTCCATAAAGAAAACAGCAACCAGACGCTGTGCTTGGTGAGCTTGATACGGAAGAAGGAGGCGTCGCGAGGTCCTTGGTCACGCTTCTTTTGCTTGCGCGATCCGCCCTCGATCTTGCGTTCGATCCACATGTAGATTTCGGTCCACACGGTCTGTGGACAGGCATAGCCGCACCACAGACGCCCAGCCAACGCAGTGAAAAGAAACAGTGAGAAGGCCGCGATGATGAGCAGCATCGAAAGATAGAAGAAGTCCTGCGGCCAGAAGGTCAGCCCGAAGATGTAAAACTTGCGCGCCGGCAAGTCGAACAGGACCGCCTGGTGGCCGTCCCAATTTATCCAGGCCACACCGTAGTAGAGGCCGAGGAGGGCGGCCATCGCGAGCAGACGCAGCGCGGCAAACACGCCGTGTACCTCACGTGGATAGATCTTTTCGCGTTTCTGGTAGAGCTCCTGCTCGATCGGCGCTTGATTATCTTTCGCGGCAGTTTGGGACATCTTCTGCTGTTCCGTCGTCAGGATTGCGGGGGCGAATCGTCGGGTTTGCGGAGATTCGTCGGGCGTCGGAAGTAACAGGTCAGCGCACAGCTGACCGATGTCAGCAGCCAGAAGCAGAAGAAGCCGATAGTGTAGCCGCCGGTGCGTGTCAGGTTTGGGAAGCCCCCGATTAATGCCAGTTCGGTCGGATCGAAGAGCGTAAAGAAGATAATAGTGGCCGCACTCGCCGTCAGAAACGAAGGCCACATCACAGAGACGATCTGCTGGATTACCGGGAGCTGGTTCTTGTCATGCCGGGTGGCGGGCAGCGTAGACATGCGGTTTTCCTGTGAATTGGCCGGGCAGGGTCTCCCGGAATGCCGTCATGATCAGGCCACATCCTCCCTGAGGGCCTCGGCAGTAGGGGCGGCCCCCTCAGGCGGGATGCAATGCGCTATAGACTGATGGATCGCCCGCGCGCACGTCGTTGATAAATCGCATTATCCACAGACGTGCGCGCGGCCAGGCCCGATCCTATTGCTTGGACAGGCCGTAGACATAAGCGGTCAGCAGATGGATCTTCTCGTCGCCGAGCAGGTCCTGCTGTGCGGGCATCACGCCGGCACGCCCTTTCTGCAGGGTCTGCTTGATGGCGCCGGCGCTGCCGCCATAGAGCCATACGTTGTCGGTCAGGTTCGGCGCGCCCAGCAGCTGATTGCCGGTGCCGTCCATGCCGTGGCAGCCGATACAGCCCGCGGTCATGAAGACCTCTTTGCCGGCAGCGGCCTTGGCGGCGTCCACGTCTCGGCCCGCCAGAGACATCACATAGGCGGTTACCTGATCGATCTTCTCTTCGCCCAAGTGGGCCTGTGAGGGCATATTGCCTCTGCGACCATTGGCGATCGAGACCTTGATCTGATCCGGAGAACCGCCCCAACTCCAGTCGTCGTCTCTCAGATTGGGGAAGCCGCGCGCGCCGCCGGCGTCAGAGCCGTGGCATTGCATGCAGTAGGTGAGGAACAGGCGCTTGCCCATGTCCCGGGCCTCTTGATACTCGGGTTTGCTGGCCAGATCGGTGACTGCGACGGCCGCATACTGCTTGAAGATCGGGTCGTACTTCTCTGCGGCCTTGTCCATTTCCGCGGTGTATTGGGTGCCCTGGGACGACCAGCCGAGTACGCCCTGGAAGCTGCCCAGACCCGGATAGAGGGCGAGATAGCCAACCGCGAAGATCAGCGTGATGTAGAACAACCATAGCCACCAGCGCGGCAGGGGATTGTTGTATTCCTGCAGATCGCCATCCCAGGTGTGCCCGGTGACGTCGCCCTGTGCGGCCTCGCCGGTGCGGCGACGCATGGTCCACCAGATAAGCCAGAAGCAGCCGAGGATATTGGCCACGCTGAGAATGATGATCCACCCACTCCAGAACGCGCTCATGACAGGTTCTCCTTGTTAATCGTCGCCTTGTGCTCCTTGTCATCGGCAAAAGGCAGGTTCGCGGCCTCGTCAAAGCCCTTCTTGCGGCGTTTACTGTAGGCCCAGATCACGATCCCGATGAACGCGATCATCAGTACCACGGTGTGCCAGGCCCGGATGTCGTTGAGATCCATCGCGGTTACCACTCCTTGGAGGCCAGACCGAGGCCCTGAAGATAGGCCACGAGGGCCTCTGCCTCGGTCTTGCCCTGGACGGCCTTTTGGGCGCCCGCGATCTCCTCCTCGCTGTAGAGTTCGCAGGTGGGGCAGGTCGCGCCGACGGCGATGTTCAGGGCCCTCATCTTGGCGCCG
>JASFJQ010000381.1:0-3305 GCA_050121305.1 Chromatiaceae bacterium | reverse complement strand
CAGCTCGGCGCCCTGCTTAACCGCTACCTCTGTCTGGCGCTCGGCCTCCAGCAGATTCGCACTCACATTGCTGCCGGAGGCCAGCTGAATCGCGCCGACTTTCTTCTTCGACTGGGTCATGGCTGTTCACACAAGTCTCGTACCACAACTCTACTGCCTGTAGCGCGATGGTCAAAGGGATATCGAGACGAGAAAGGGGGTGATTGTCGGTGGTATTTGCCCGATCCGATCACGTCCTTGCCCGCTGGGCGGTTATTCCCATTCATCGATGAACGGCAGAGGCGATGTGGCCGGCGGCTCGGTCGATCCCTTGTCCGTCCCTGACGGCGTCTCCTCCGCGGTGCTCTCGTCCCGCGATGCGGCATCGCTGCCACCGAAGGGCCTTAGCAGCTTGGACAGTGTGCCGCCGGTATCCAGCTGCGTAATCTTGGGGTTGGCCAGTGGCCCGTTGACGCGGTACTCGAATCGATAGATTTCGTCGACCTGCTGGTCCATCAGCTTTTGCGCGAGCAGCACAGCCAGGCCCGCGACGGGCCCGCCGGCGAGCGTGCTTGCGATGGGCAGCGTGGCATCGAGCTTTGGGATCACCGTCATGCGGTGGTCGACGGTGCGCGCCACCAGGTCGGCAGAGCCGCTGACGTCGATCCGCCCAGACGGGCCTAATATCCGCAGATTCTCCGTAGTCGCGTTGCCATCCTTCAGCGCGAAATCACCGGTAATCTTGTCGAAGCTGTAGCCCTTGCTGAAGAGGTCACGGAAATCCAGACGCAGGCGGCGCAGGAGGGCATTCAGGTTGAGCAGCCCGACAAGGCGCGTGGCGCCGGGATCCAATTCGACAATCCGGCCGGCGCCGATATCGAAGGTCGCCTCACCCTCCAACGTCTGACGATGTGCCTGGGCAGGGCTCCCCGGCCAGCGCAACAGGAAGCCGATGTCGCTCGTCGCCTGGCTGATCTGCCGCGAATAACCCAGGTCTACCAGTAGATCGCCCAGATCCTTGGTGCTGATCTTGCCGCCCCAGGCGGTCTGGTAGCCGGTGCCGATGCGCGACCAGTGGCCGGCACTCTCGAGCGTGACCTGACCCTTATCCAGACTGAGTTCAGTGATCCGCAGGCCCTCGGGCGCACGCTGTGCGTTGAGCTGAAGTTGCCCCATCTGTGCATCGTTGATCTGGAGGTCGGCGATGTCCAACACAAGGCCGGGCAGTTCGGTGGGATTCGGGCCGTCGCTGGGATCGGGTACCGGCGTCGACTCCAAGGCTTCGCCGCCGACCGGAAAGTTGAGCTTGAGACGCTCAAGTTCGATCTCGATCGGCTGCTCGCGCCACGTGATCGGGGCAGTAAAACGCCCGGCCATGTTTGGTGCTTGGACGGTTCCCCGCCACTGCTGCTCGGTACGCCTCGCGTTGAAGTGGAGTTCAGTCATCTCCAACGTATCGACGACCAGGCGATCGGTCCGAACATCGATGGTTACTGGTCTCGCACCATCCGCGTTGCCCAAGGGCAGCGATTGCAGCGCCGCGCTCCATGCCATGGCGTCGATCTCCGGCAGACGAGCGCCGATGTGAATACCTGGTTCGGTGGTCGGTTCGGCCGCCTTTCCGCCGAGCTGTACAGCGACCCGTTCGCCGTCGGCGCTGAACCTCGAGGATAACTGCCCGGCGTAGTCGAGGCTGCCGGGTGCGGTGGTTGCACCGAGCGGCATCCGGATCGACAGCGGTCGTTCCTGCGCCGCTGACTTGCCTAACGGGGGCGGCAGACGGATGCCGATACCGCGCAGGTCGCTCTCGACGGCCAGCGCAATGGGTGTCCCCGGGACGGCCTCGCTGGACGGCAGATCGAGGTCGAACTCAAACCGGGCCGCGCCGTCGGCGAAATTCAACGGAACCCCGGGCAGTTGACCTGCAATATCTGTCACGGCTATCTGGCCCACACTGCGCACCCTGGTGATCCCGTCGCCGACCGTCAGCACATCGATGCGGATCGGTGCGTTCAGGGTGCGGCCGCTGACGCCCGTGGCGCTGAGACCCTGGAGGTCGAAGCCGATCCGTCCCTGCAGGTCGCTTACGGTGAAGTCCCAGTCCGGCAGCGTTAGCCTGGCGTCACTGAGGTCGAGTTTGCCATTCAGTGCGCGCCGGCCGATGTTCCCGAGCGGGAGGGTGAAATCCAGCGTCAGCACGCTGCTTCCTTCGGTGCGCATGACCGCAGCAAACTTGCCGAAGCGATCGCGCAGCGCCTTCTCGCTGAGCACGCGGATCTTGTCCTGCAGCGGCCCGACGATGCGGCCGCGAACCCTCAGCGGACCGGCGGGCTTCAGGCTGGCGAGCTGCGCGGTCGTCTCTGTGACGTCGCTGTCATAGATCTTCGCCGATTGGGCCTCGACATCTAGCTGGTTGCCGTGAAACTTGACGCGCGCGCTCAGCTGCTCGAGTGGCGGCCAGCCCGGCGCATAATCAAGGACGAGATCCTCGGTTTCGAAGTGCACCTGGAACACGCCGTCTCTGTGCTGCTCGAAGGGAAAGCCGTCGAGCGGTCCATGAAACAACGCGCTCCCATGGGTGATGCGCCCGGCCGGAAATGCACGCTCGAGCCAGTCGACGACCTTGACGGGGGACGCCGTGACCGGGAGATAAGACCGGATGGATGCGGCGTCGCCGTCGGCAATATCGGTCTGCATGTCGACGAAGGGCGCTTTCCCCACTTGATGTTGCAGGTGCAGGCGGGTCTGTGTACGGATGTGCGGCGCCACGGCGAGCAGGTTCTTACTGGCAAGTTGCCAACCCGTGTCTCCCCGGGTCCAGTCCACCCGTCCTTGCAGTTCCTCGAGCACGATCGGGTTCCGCAGTCTGCTGAACCGCAGCCTGGCGGCGCGGCTGTCGAGCTGCACCACAATGTGATCCTGCTGGCCGTGCAGCTGGCCACTGAAATGTGCAGTGTCCGGGAACTGGCCCCAGGACCTTGTGCCGATATCGACGAATTCCGCGCGGCCGCGCCAGGCGAGGTCTTGTCGCGAGAGATCCACGGACAGTGCCAGATCGTGGATCTCCCCGCGTGGTTGGAGTTGCGCGAGGGGTTCCTGGAGATCCTTCCAGGGCATTCGGACCTGGAGGATGGCGACGATGTCCTCGATGCGCAGATAATCTGCGGCGGCCTTGAGATGCCGGCCGCCGTCGGCCTGGCGGGTCAGCGCGAACGCGAGCTTGGCGGCTGGCCAGCGCCACCCATCGCGTACCAGGACCAGATCCTCGAGACCGACGCGCAGACCGTCCTTGGCCCGCTCGACGGAGAAGCCGGCGCTGGCCTGTT
>JASFJQ010000380.1:0-3309 GCA_050121305.1 Chromatiaceae bacterium | reverse complement strand
CTGAAATAGTCTAGCCAGTAACGGCGACACGTGTGGTCTTCTGTCAAAAAGAACAAGATGCCTAACGCGATGGGCAGCGGCGGCTAGATTCTCCAATTCGTTGCTCACCACCCCAATGCGGATGCAGACCGATGGGAAGTATCCAGCTCTGGGAATCGCCACCTTACGTGAAGATTCCGTGACGTTTCAGTCAGTTCTGCGACTATCGGCTCGATGACGTTGACCAAGATGACGCCCATTTGCTTATCGCCGCCACAAGGTGATTCCTGATCAATACCGGAGCATCTCAGCTCAAGCTTCCGTTTGAAACTGGCTGCTTTGCCTATTCCCGGCCAACAAGGGACATTCCCGACCCCGAGCGATCGGCGATCAGAAGGCTCAACAGCCCTGGGTCGGCGAAGTGGCGCTTTCACTCAGAAGCAGACGAGCCTTTCCGATTCCGCTAGGGGTGGAACCACCCAGTAGCGGTCTTTACCTTCAAACAAATACCGCTCTGTTGAGCGGCAATTACCTCTCAATAGGAGAGAGGAGTCAGCTGCATTTAATCGCAACCATCATCTTCAACATCTGCGGGCCCGGCGCCGGTGGGCGGCAAGTGATGGATGCGGATGAACATCATGTTCTGCATGCGGTCGAAATGCTGGTCGAGGGCAGTATTGACGTCACCCGCTTCCAGTGAATCGTATATGTAAACGCCGCCACGAGCCTCGGTGGCTCGCTGGGCAGGCGTGGGTGCTAACAGTCGTCGTTGCTGGTAGTCGAGCGACAAGGCTACTGGTGAATCATCATCGGCTTGGGCAGGAACGCCCCAAAAGAGAATACAAGCGGCGCAAATCGCCCTCGAGCAATGCAGAGCATCCATATTCAGGCCCTCCCTGGGATCCCTGAGTACTACAAGACACAGTGCATGCCTCATCTAATCGAGCAACATACGCCCATCCGCTTGGCAATGACAGCGGTATTCTTTGTTTCGGTCTGTTTGGGCTGCGAACCGACGCACCTAACGAATAAGGCTAGAACGAATAAGGCTAGATCGCGCACAGCCGCGATCTGAGCCGTTTGTTGGACGGCTCCGTAGCGGAGGATCAGTGGGCGGCGCTAGAAAATAGCTTTTGCGGGTTCAGCGCGATGGTTTGATCGGTCGTCGGGTCGCTGCGGCACCGGCTTGGCTCACGAGGCAGCAAACGGGCGAAGCGGTGGAGTTTGGGGCCATGTTCGGTGCCGAAACGGGTTTTTCCGGCGAGCGGGTCTCCCCGCTTGTGGCTGCGGCACCTCGTCGAACCGGTTTGGCGTGATTTGTTACATCGTCTGTGATCCTCGTTGGGGTACGAGGGTTGGCGTTCGCGCCGCGACCTCGAACGGCATGACGCCGGTCCGTATGATGATCATGGGTTGCCCGCAGCACGGGCAGGTGATCGGGGGACGTGGTTTGGGTGCAGTCGGTGTTGGCGGTCTGCCCGGTAGCAGGATTTGCAGCAAGGCGATCAGTCGCTTGCGGTTGGGGTGCAGAAAGCCGAAATTCCGCGCCCGCCGAAACCCTTTGGGCAGGACGTGGCGCAGCAGCAGCGCCAGGAAGCCTGCGCCGGTCTTGGTGCGATAGCGGTATTTGCCTGTCTGGCTGTCGCGGTAACGGAACGTGACCTTGCCATCCTCGCACGCGACGATGTGCTTTTCGAGCAGGACGCCGCGGTAGAGATAGCGTGAGAGATAGACCAGGGCCTTCTCCCCAGTACCGACGGCCTTGCAGTCGACAACCCAGTTGTTGGGATAGCGTGCCGGCAGATGCAGACCGGCCGTGGTAAGGGCCTGCAGCAGTTTGGCGCGAAAGACCTTGGCCAGCGCCTTGTGCGAGAAAAGATAGGGGCGTTTGCCTTTTGAGCGTTTGGTTCGCCAGCGCCGTCGCTTGTCATCGACGGCACCGGCCGGAATGACGAGATGGACGTGCGGATGGAAGTCGAGACGCCGGGAATGGGTGTGCAGCACGGCAATCGCGCCGGTCTGGCCGCGTAACTGGCGATCGTTTTGCGCAAACTGCGCGAGGGTCTGCCAGCTGCAGCGGATCATCGCATCGTAGACCGGGCGCTGGTGTGCCCAGGCCAGGTCGCGCAATTCAGCCGGCAGTGTGAAGGTGACCAGGAAGTAGCGTACCGGCAGCTGACGTTGGCGCTGGCGCTGTAACCACTGCTCGGCCTCGTGGTGTTGGCAGTGCGGGCAGGCCCGATGGCCGCAGGAATGCGGTATCCATTCGGTATGCTGGCAGGCGTGGCAGGCGACCTGCAGGTGGCGGCTGGCACGGGTGCGGCACGCCTTCATCGCCGTTAGCGCGCGGCGCTGACCGGGCAGCAGGGTATCACCATATCGGTCGAGGAAGTCGGCTTCGAACTGCTCGATGAGTGTAGCGAGCCGGATCATGAGGCTGCCCTCGCGGCAGTCACCCGGTCGATCAGGTCATTGATCCGTTGCTGGGCATCATGCTGCTGTTGGGCGGTGAGGTGCGTATAGCGGGCGGTGGTCAGGACGGAGCGGTGGCCGAGAATCTGCTGAACGGTCAGCAGATCGACGCCGGCTTCCAGCAAATGCGTGGCGTAGCTGTGGCGCAGGCTGTGCGGCGTGATCTTTTTTTTATCCCGCAGTCGGCCACGACTCGTTTGAGGGTTTGCTGGGCGCCACCCCGACCCAGCGGGGACTGGGCGATGGCAGCCGCCGCCAGGCCACCGTGGCGATTCGGAAACAGGAGCTTCGGGTGCCGATGCAGGCGCCAGAACGCGCGTAGCTGTATGAGCGTGGCATCGGGCAACGGCACCAGCCGATCCTTATTGCCCTTGGCGTTACGCACGTGAACGCGCTGTCGATCGGCGTCGATGTCGCCGACCTGCAGGCGCAGTCCCTCGCCGAGGCGCAGCCCGAGGCTGTAGAGGGTGAAGAACAGCACGCGGTAACTGCGCACCCGGGTGGTGGCTAGGAGTTGTCGGACCTGACCGACAGTGACGATGTCGGGCAGACGCTGCGCCTTCGGGGGCTTGACCAGATCGAGCTCGATCCAGGGCTTCTTCAACACATGGGTATAGAAAAACTTCAGACCGTAGAGATCGAGCTTGGCAGCTGACCACGAATGGGTCTGCAGCAGGTCGGTGAAATAGTCGAGTAACTGGCCTTCCGAGAGGTCGTCCAAGGCATAGTTGAAATATCCGCCAATGCGGCGAATCGCACGGGCATAGGCATCGATCGTCTTGGGCTGTAGCCCCTTCAACTGCAGGTGCTTGAGATGGCGCTCGTACTGGGACTTGAAGTGGGTATTGGATGGTGCTG
>JASFJQ010000379.1:0-3364 GCA_050121305.1 Chromatiaceae bacterium | reverse complement strand
CAGCTTGGTGGTCTCGACCAGCTCGGCGGCCATCACCCACTTGGGCTGTCGCGCAAAGAGTCCGGAACCGGGAAAGATCTGGAAATGACGGTTACGTGCGCCCAGGTAGTCGCGTTTGTCACCCTGCGTGCGCACGCCGATGTGGCTGAGCAGACCGCTGAGCAGGGCGCGATGCAATGTTGCGTAGTCGGCCTCTTGCTCATTGTCGTGGTAGCCGAGCTCGTGCATCTGAACGCGAATCTGCACCTGTACGTCATGCCACTCGCGTACCCGGCTCGCCGACAGAAAATGCAGTCGACACAGGCGCTCGAATTTGCGCCGAGTCAGGTGCCGTCGGTTGTCTTCGAGGAATGTCCACAGCTTCAGCCAGGCGAGGAAATCCGAACGCTCGTCGGCGAACTGGGCATGTGCCTCGTCGGCCTCTGCACGCTTGTCGGCAGGGCGGTCGCGCGGGTCCTGCACCGAGAGCGCCGCGGCGATCACGACCGTCTCTCTTAGACAGCCCGTCTCGGCGGCGGCGATCAGCATCCGCGCGATCCGCGGATCGACGGGCAGGCGCGCCAGGCGCTGGCCGAGCCGCGTCACCTTATGCCTGCGATCGACCGCTGCCAATTCCTCCAGCAATTTGTAGCCGTCACGGACCAGGCGGGAATCCGGTGGATCGACAAACGGGAAGGCTGCGATATCGCCGAAGCCGAGGGTCGCCATCTGCAGGATGACTGCGGCCAGATTCGTGCGCTGGATCTCCGGCTCGGTGAAGGCGGCGCGGGCCGTGAAGTCGTCCTCGTCGTAGAGGCGGATACAGACACCCTCGGCGACCCGACCGCAGCGCCCCTTGCGCTGTTCGGCGCTGGCCTGCGAGATGCGCTCGACCGGCAGACGCTGGATCTTGCTGCGCGCACTGTAGCGGCTGATACGGGCGAACCCGGCATCGATCACATAGCGGATGCCCGGCACGGTCAGCGACGTCTCGGCGACATTGGTTGCGAGCACGATGTGACGACGTCCGCTCGGCGCGAATACGCGCGCCTGCTCGCTCGGACTCAGGCGGGCATAAAGCGGGATCACTTCACTGTGCAACATCTTGTGCTTGCGCAGCGTCTCCGCGGTCTCGCGGATCTCGCGCTCGCCCGATAGGAAGACCAGGATGTCGCCCCCACCCTCGAGCGACAGTTCGTCGATGGCAGCCACGATCGCCTGCTGCATCGCCTCGTCGCGCTCGCCGGCGCCGGGCTCATCCGGCGGCCGATAGCGAACCTCGACCGGAAAGGTACGGCCCGAGACCTCGATCACCGGAGCATCGTTAAAATGACGTGCAAATCGCGTCGGATCGATCGTCGCCGAGGTGATGATCAACTTCAGATCGGGCCGTCTGGGCAAGAGCTTATGCACATAGCCCAGAAGAAAGTCGACGTTGAGGCTGCGCTCGTGCGCCTCATCGATAATCAGGGTGTCGTAACCGGTCAGGTCACGGTCGTGACGGATCTCGGCGAGCAGTATCCCATCGGTCATCAGCTTAACCTGGGTCTCGTCGCCGACACGATCGCGAAAGCGCACCTTGTAGCCAATGCTCTGGCCAACCTCCTGACCGAGTTCACTGGCGATGCGTGTGGCCAGACTGCGTGCGGCGATACGGCGCGGCTGGGTATGGCCGATGCGGCCAAAAACCCCGCGACCGAGGCCGAGACAGATCTTCGGCAGCTGGGTCGACTTACCCGAGCCCGTCTCGCCGCACAGCACGATCACCTGGTTGTGACGAATCAGGTCACGGATCTCGTCGAGGCGTTCGGTGATCGGCAGGTCCGACGGGAAAGCCGGCTGAGGCGAAGTCTCGGCACGCCGCAGCACGATCGCGGCCGAGCGCTGGATCGCCCGGTCGAGCTCGAGCCAGGCCGACGCGTCGGCCGCGGTCTGCTCGAGGCGGATGGCCCAACGGCGCAGACGCCGCCGATCGCGCAGCAGGCAGCTGTCGATCCGGTCGGTCAGCGAGGCAGGGCATTGGGCGGGGACACGGCTCGACATAGCGACGGCCATTGTCGACAGCCAAGGCCCACCGGACAAGCGCCATACCGGGGTTTCAACAGACTATCGCACTCGATACTGTTTGGCGGTTGACCCGCTGATCTCACCGATCCCCGAGTCTGCCCCCGGCCGTCAACTCAGCCGGACAGGCCTGCCCGGCCGACAACCCATACCAGCGCGCAGCCTCGTCGACATCTTTTTCCACGCCCAGGCCCAGTTCATACATCAGTGCCAGCTCGTACTGCGCCTCCGGTCGACCCTGCTCGGCCGCCTGACGGTACCACTGCGCCGCACGCGCGAGATCTCGCGGCATGCCCAGACCGTTGCGATTCAGATAGCCGAGGAACAGCGCCGCCTCGCCATCGCCGGCAGCCGCCAGCGCACGCCAGGTCGTGATTGCGGCGGCGCGATCGCCGTTTCGCCAGTCCTCCAGCGCCTGATCGACTGGCTGCGCCGCCGACTGGGCCCACGGCAGGATCAACAAAGCACAGGCTGCGACACGCAAGCCCCACATCCGACCAACCTCGTGGATTCGACCGGGTCCTAATCGCATATTAAAGAATTCTAGCCAGGCGCCATTAAATTAAATGAAAAAACCGGGATCGTGCGGTTTTACCGCGGCATAGGCGACGGCGATCGGAGAGCGCAGAAAGACGTGCAAGAACCAGCCCAGCAAACGGCCTACAATCCACTGACTCGGCGCTACGATGTAAAGGCAATCACATCGCTGGGCTTCGCACTGGTCATTTTCCTGCTGCTGCTGTCGATCATCGGCGGCTATCACACCACCAGCACCCACAAGACAGAGCTCTCTCGACTGGTCATTGCGGCCGGGAACAAGATCACGCTGGCCAACACCCTGCGCGAGGCGGTGCGCGAACGCATTGACAGCCTGCAGAATATGGCCGCGCACACGGACATCTTCGATCGCGACGCCGAAAAGCTGCGCTTTTTCGACCATGCGGCAGACTACAGCCGGGCACGGCGACAGCTGCTCGAAAAACTCAGCACCGATGAAGAGCTCAGGGTCTTCGCGGAACTGGACGCTACCGTCAAACAGGTCGCCGTGCCGAACGCCCGCGCGCTGCGGCTGCTGTCCGACCATGACGCCCCACGCAGCGAGGTTCAGGCCAGTGTGCAGGCCGCCATCGACGGCCATCTTCGTCTACTGGGCCGCCTCGACGGACTCGTTCGCATCATCAATTCCGTGACCCAGGCACGCGTGCAGGAGGCCAGCGACACCTTCCACGAGGCCGTATTGACGACCGCGCTGCTGGGCATGGTGGCGTTTGCGATTGCCGTTTTCACGGCGGCCTATGTCGTCACGAATGCCGGTGCACGC
>JASFJQ010000378.1:0-3365 GCA_050121305.1 Chromatiaceae bacterium | reverse complement strand
TCCCCGCGCACAAGCAGGCTCTCGACGTGCCCTGGGTGATCGAGCAGGACCTGATCGAGCTGCTCCAGTGCCTGTTGATCCTCACCGCTCTGCAGCAGGATCTGCGCCCTACCCAGACGCGCCATAGGATTGCCGCCGTCCAAGGCCAGCGCCGCATCGTATTCAATCGCCGCGGCATCTGCCTCGCGCAGCACGAGATGGGCAAAACCACGCAGCGCCAGCAGTTCCGCGCGGGTCTGCGGCGGCAGGGCCTCCTCCACTGCGACCTCGCTCAACAGCTCGCGATACTTGCCCTGCAGCATTAACGCGCGGGCATAACCCGGGAGCCAATCGGCATTGGCGGCACCGAGGTCGCGTGCACGGCCGAACTCCTTGGCCGCCGCCGCACCGTCTGCGTTGCGCAGATGTAACGAAGCCAACATTAGACGGGCCTGTAGATTCGCCGGATCCGACTGCAGCGCATTCTTCAACTGGATGACCGCGGACTGGGTCTCGCCGTCGGCGATGAACTGCCGCGCCTCTTCCAGATAGGCATCGGCGTCGTCGGCCGAGAGACTCGCGGCAAAAACCATCATGATGGCACCGACAGCACCGGTCACATTGCCAGTTGTTAGGGTTAGCCGCATATAACGCACTCCTCAGCGAAAAATCCATATTGTTCCAGACCCGCAGGGGTGATCGGCTCGCCTCGAATCAAAGGCTGTCTGTGATCACCAGGCAGCGCTTGGTATCCCGTCACTCGCTGATTCCAAATTTTTTCATGAGATTATAAAGCGTGGGCCGTGTGATGCCGAGAAGATCCGCTGTCTTGGAGACATTGCCGTCGCTGCGGGCCAGGGCACGCAGAATCGCCTGGGACTCGGCATTCTCGCGCACTTCGCGCAAGTTGAACGGGTCCAGATCGCCGTCGCCGTTCGGCCCCGGCAACTCCAGGTCCTCGAGCGAGACCTGCGTACCATCGGCCATGATTACCGCACGCTTGATGCGATTCTCGAGCTCGCGTACGTTCCCTGGCCAGTCGTAGGCCTCGATGGCCTCAATGGCCTGTGGCGTAAGGCCCTTGATCGGGCGCTTGAGTTCCGTTGCGTACTTCTCGAGAAACGCACGGGCCAGCAGCAGGTTGTCACCCTGGCGCTCGCGCAGCGGCGGCACGCGGATGGTCGCTTCGTTTATCCGGTAATAGAGATCTTCGCGAAACTGGCCGGCCTGGATCTGCTCGGGCAGGTCACGGTGCGTCGCGCAGATCACGCGGACATCGACCGGTATCTCGCTGCGTCCGCCGATACGCTCGATGACCCGCTCCTGCAGAAACCGCAGCAACTTGGCCTGTAGTGGCTGCGGCAGATCACCGACCTCATCAAGGAATAGGATACCCCCGTTGGCGACCTCTATCTTGCCCTGGGTCGTCTTCGCCGCACCCGTGAACGCGCCCTTTTCGTAGCCGAATAATTCGCTCTCCAGCAGCGCCTCCGGGATCGCGGCACAGTTGATTGCCACCAGACGTTTGTCGCGGCGTTCGCTCAGCTTGTGCAGTGCCTTGACCAGCACCTCCTTGCCCGTTCCACTCTCGCCGAGGATCAGTGTGGAGACATCGGTCGGTGCCAGCTTCTCAACGGTGCGGCACACCTTGAGCATCTCCGGGCTCGACGCGATCAACCCCTCCAGTGCGGAGGCGCCATGGAACGTCTGCAGACGGCGGTTCTCCTGCTCTATCTGAAACAGGCGGGAGGCGCGCTTGATAGTGAAACTGAGCAGCTCGGGATCGATGGGCTTTTCGTAGAAGTCGTATGCGCCCATCGCAATGGCACGCAGAGCATTGGTTCGATCGTTGTGCCCAGTGACTACGATCACCTTGGTATCTGGCGCCAGCGTGAGGATCTCCTCGAGCACGCCAAAACCCTCGCTGACACCACCCGGATCCGGCGGCAGACCGAGATCCAGTGTCACCACGGCCGGCTCCAACCTGCGCAGGTGTGCAATGGCCTCCTCGCGGTTTTCCGCGACCTCGACATCGAAGTCCTCGAAGCTCCATTTCAACTGGCTCTGTAGCCCCGGATCATCTTCAACGACCAGGAGCTTGTCTTTGGTTTCAGTCACTGTCTATCGATCCTTCTCTGTCGCTACTCGCTGTTCACCGAACTCAGAGGCCTTCTGCTCATCCAGGGGCAACAGGATACGAAATACCGTACCCCTACCCGGTGTACTCTCGACCTTGACCTGACCACCGAGCGCCGAAATCACCTCGCGACACTCATAGGCACCGATCCCCATGCCGGTGAGACCCTTTGTCGAATCGAAGGGGCGAAACAGCCGCGTCTTGATGAACTCGGCATCCATCCCGCTCCCGGTATCACGGACCTCCACTATAGCCTGGTCACCGGATACACGCAGTAGCAGCTCGATACGGCCATCCGGTGGCGTGGCATCCTGCGCATTCTGAACCACATGGCCGAGCACCGCAGACAGGCGGTCTGGCTCGGCGAGCACATAGGCATCGCTCGCCTGTGCGTTGAGCACTGGCACGGGTTTGCTGTTGGATTTCGCCAACACCACGTCCTGCAGTTCTGTCAGCAGGTTGATGCGCCGGCGTGCGCCTGTGATATCGGCGGTTCTTAGTTGGGCCATCAGACGGTTCATCTTACTGACAGCATTCTCGATCGTGCCGACCGCGTCGTCGATAAACGCCGGATTGCGTTTGTGCCGAGCGGCATTCGTAGCTACCAGCGACAGTTGGGCGATAAGGTTTTTGAGATCGTGGATAACGAATGCCGATAGCCGGTTGAAACCCTCGAATTGTCTTGCCTCGGCCAGGGCCTCGGCTGCTTGATTCAGCGCCAGGTAGCTTGCCGCCTGCATACCAACGGTCTTCAACAGATCGAGATTCTCCCAGTTGATCGATTGCGGGGCACGAGGCTGCAAGAGCATTACGAAACCCAGTAGCCGTTCTTCATGCATCAACGGCACGATTAGCCAGGCATCGGCATTGTCCAATACCCAGGCTGGCAACGAAAGGTCGCCATAGACATCCGGCGCAGTGCGCAGTTCATCGACATTGATGACCCAGCGCTGTTTCTCCATGAAAGGCACCATGGGCTCTGCGGCCGGAATCGTCGCGTCGACGACGTACTGGGCGTTGAATCGCGCCTTGAATCGGTAATCCCCTTTGTCATTGCGCAGCCACAACAGCCCCCCCGAACTCTCGACGATCTCGGCCAGGGCCCAGATGGCCCGCTCGTGAAGCGGCATTTCGACCCGCCTGCCGGCCAATAGCCCGATGACACGCAGCCATTCCTCCCGATAGTCGTAGCGGTAGTGGAAGAAATGCTTGTTGAAAAAGACCTTGGTGCGTGCCCTGAACTGACCCG
>JASFJQ010000377.1:0-3365 GCA_050121305.1 Chromatiaceae bacterium | reverse complement strand
CAGACGCTGATTGGCTGACACGAGTTCGACATCCTGAACGCGTCCGTCGGCAGCGCCCTGTGCGCCAGCATCACGCTGCCGAACCGCTTCTGTGGGCACTCCCGCAGCCTCACCGCCAGCGTGATCTGTGTGATGCTCGATGTCGGACCAGCAGACGACCCGGTTACGCCCACGTTCCTTGGCCTGATACAGCGCCTTGTCGGCGAGATCGACCAACACCTCGGCCATTTTCTCGCCGGCGATGCTCGCCGCTACGCCAAAACTCGCCGAGATCCGCAGCGCACTGGTGAACTTCGCGCCGCGTCCCTCATAGATCGCGAGACGCATCTTTTCGGCGATCGCAGCGGCCGCCTCTTCGTTTACGCCCGGGACGATGACGCAAAACTCCTCCCCGCCGTAACGCCCGACCAGGTCGTCGGCGCGGACGCACTGCGTCAGCGTACGTGCCAGGATCTTGATGACCTTGTCACCGGTGGCATGTCCGAAGCGGTCGTTGATCGATTTGAAATGGTCGATATCGACCATGATGCAGCTCAGCGGCTCGCCTTGGTCCGCAACCTCACTCAGCAAGGTCGCCATACCATCGAATAGAGAGCGCCGGTTGAGCACACCGGTGAGCGCGTCGCGCGTCGCCAACACCTGGAGCTCGCGGTTCTGGCGTGTGATCTCGCGTTGCGTATGTTCCAGCTTCTCCATCGCCCGTTCGAGATCTGCATTTTTGTGCTGGAGTTCGGTGAGGTCATCGAAAGTGACGACGACGCCGCGGATGGAATCATCGGGCGCCTTCACAGGTGAACAGTTGACCGCGAAGCGCAATGACTCTTTTCTCGCGGTGCGCAGTGTGAGCTGAGTGGCGGCCGGCGTCGCACCCGAGTCGAGCATCATCTGCCAGGGCAGATCCCCATCGGCCACCTCCTTTTTACTGTCCGCTAGCTCCCAGGTCAGAGACGCCAGCGAATTACCGACCAGAAGCGACTTCTGCTGGCCGAGCTTGCGCTCAAACGCCTGGTTGGCCAGTACGATTCGGCCACGCCGATCCAGAATCACGAGACCCTCGGCCAGGACATCCAGGGCCGCCCTCACGCGGTCCGGCACAACCGCACTGGGATCGAGCTCGTTCAGCGCGCGCCTTAGGAACAACCAATAGGCAAAAAATCCGGAGAAGGTGACAAAGGCGATGACCGCCGCAATTGAACCGCCCGACAATATGCTCGCCCAGATCCCGTCCAGCGGGACAAAGCTCACCTCGAGCACACCCCAGCGCCGATCCTCCATGTGAATTGGCACCACCACATGCGACGACGTCGACCGACCGTTGTCGGAAGGTATCCAGTGCTCGACATGGTCGCCGGCCATGGCGATCAATCTGCCATCACTGGTGCGCAGACCGATCGAGAGCACGCTGTCGTTGCGCTCCTGCAGCACGCGAAGGGTGTCCGCAACAGCGTCGATCCGCGCCTCTGAAATATCATTTGAGGCCTGTACCGCTAGCGACTCCGAAATGGCCTTGCGCGCAGCGAGTTCGGCGCGCTTCTGATTCGGTGTCAGGCCCAGCAGGTCGCTGACCAACAACAGGCTAACGGTCAACAGCATCAGACCGAGGGCGAGACGAATAATTGGCGAGACCTTCAGCACCGCGCGTTTCCCTGCAGAGACCCTTTCACTGGCCTATTCCCCCTTATCGGTCGAACAGGGCATCAACTTTGACGTTATTGTTTGCAGCCGAGACCTGGTGCGGATACACGCCACAAGGTCCCTCCAAGGGGTATCGGCCGACCGGCCAAGTCTCTGAGCGGAATCTAATTCTTGATTTTTGACCATTATCGAGGGTTGCTTACGATGGTCTTGACTATTATACGATGCTATCGATAATGGTAGTCCATGGGCCCGAAGACAAGAATATACGACACGTTGCTGGCGGAGCACCTGGCAAAGCAGCGGCAGATGGCATTCATCAGCGGCCCAAGACAAGTAGGCAAAACCACCACCTGTCGCGTTCACGGTGATATCTATATCGATTGGGACAATATCGATGATCGGGAATCCATCCTTGCCGGGCCTGCTCGGCTGATCGACCGCTACAGACTCGACCGCTTGTCCAGGACTCCCCTGGTAGTCATCTTCGATGAACTACACAAATTCCCTCAGTGGAAGCAATTCCTCAAAGGATTCTTCGATACCTATGCGGATCGACTCCGCATCATAGTCACGGGAAGCAGTCGCATGGACGTTTATCGTCGTGGTGGTGACAGTCTGATGGGGCGGTATTTCCTGTACAGGATGCACCCCTTTTCTGTCGCCGAGACCCTGACCCAGAAGCTACCCAATGAAAAACGGATTATTCGCCAACCCGAAAAGATCAGTGCCACAAATTTCAATGCACTCTGGACTTACGGTGGTTATCCGGAACCCTTCCTGAAGCGCGATATGCGCTTCAGTCGTCGCTGGCAGTCTCTGCGTCTCGAACAACTGGTTCGGGAAGATATCCGTGATCTAACGCAGATCCAGCAACTCGATCAGCTTGAACTGTTGGTCAAACTGTTGGCCGAACGCTCGGCCCACCAACTCATCTATGGCAATCTGGCAAACGAGGTACGCGTCTCCATAGACACTGCTCGCCGGTGGATTGATATTCTTGTCGGCCTTCATCTTGGCTTTCTGATCAGACCGTGGTTCAAAAATATCTCACGTTCACTACGCAAGGAACCTAAATGGTTTCTCCGCGATTGGGCTTCGATAAAAGACCCGGGAGACAAAGCGGAGACCTTTGTCGCCTGTCACCTGCTCAAGGCCGTCGAAGGCTGGAATGACATGGGCTTGGGAAAGTTTGAGCTTGGCTACCTTCGAGACAAGGAGAAACGCGAGGTCGATTTCGTCGTCGCTCGTGATGGCAAGCCTTGGTTTCTGGCCGAAGTGAAACAGCACGACGAATCAATAAGCCCTGCACTGAAGTATTTTCAGCAACAACTCGCCGCACCGTTTGCATTCCAGGTCGTTATTGATGCGGACTATGTGGATGCTGATTGTTTTGCAAGAGCAGGGCCGCCGATTGTCGTGCCCGCACAAACATTTCTATCCCAGTTTCTCTAGCCTCGGTTCGCTGGCGTCATAGAGTAGCGATAGCACCTCTAGCAGGGTTCGGAGGTTCATGCGAGTCGTAAAGGCTATCGTCCTTGTCTACCTCCGACTCCCTCTCAAGACAGGCGACCCTCACATAAGGGCCGCCTGCAACCGCGATTATCGATCGTTAGCGTTCGACGATATAGCGTTCCGCAAACGCTTCGACATCGGCCAGGCTGACGAGCAAATCCTCGGCCAACTCGAATCCCTTGTTCAGAAGGCTCGCCTGTATCTCGGGCTCATCC
>JASFJQ010000376.1:0-3379 GCA_050121305.1 Chromatiaceae bacterium | reverse complement strand
ACTGGAACTGCGTACGCGAGATCGCTATCGCAAGCTGCAACGCAAGATTGAACAAGCGCTCGAACGCATCGACGACGGCACCTACGGTTATTGCGAAGATACGGGCGAACCGATCGGCGTCTTGCGCCTCAAGGCGCGTCCAATCGCCACGCTGACCATCGATGCGCAGGAACGCCGAGAGATGAAGGAGCGTGTGCTGGCCGATCGCTAGCCCGTCTCACCGTTTCCCGTCGCGAGCGGTGCGCCCGAAGGGCCGGCCGATGCCAGGGATCGCATCGGATCGCGCACCGTCACAGCACGCGTATCGGGCCGCGCAGAAGGTGATCGGTGAGATAAGTCTAGTGGCCCTTCGGCGTGCGCGCCACGGCCCATACCTCCACCCACTCGACCCCGGCGTCCTTTAATGCTGCACTCGCCGCCCCGGCGGTGGCGCCGGTGGTGATCACGTCATCAATCAGTGCGACCCGTGCCGGCAGCCTGCCGCGGCAGGCGAAGGCCCCGCGCATATTGCGCCGGCGTTGCGGTCCGCTCAGGCCCTGCTGGTGAACCGCCTCCCGAATTCGCAGCAGCAGGCCCGTCCGCCACGGGATGCCGAGCCGCAGTGACAGGCGGCGCGCCAGTTCGGCGGCCTGGTTAAAGCCCCGCTCACGCAATCGCGCAGCCGTGGCCGGGACGGGTAGTAGCAACCCCGGCGGCGCGGCATTCTGGGCCAGATGATCCGCCAGCAGGTCGCCGAGAATGCGTCCCCAGTGCAGCCGGTGGTGATACTTGAATCCCGCCACCAGGCCATCCACCGGGAACTGGTACAGCAGCGGGGCAAGGGCGCGGTCGAACGCCGGCGCCTGCGATAGGCAATCGCCGCACAGGATTGCGGGCCCTGGCGCGCTTATCTCACCGTTTTCCGCGGCGAGCATATCGGGCCGCACGGTAGTTGATCGCTGAGGCGAGGGGGCCAGGCCCTGAGGCAACGGCATCGCGCAGCGCGGGCAGGCGTATCGGTTGAGCGGCAGGCCTTCCAGGCAGGCGGCGCAGATCGTGTCGCCCGGGGCCCCGCAAAGGGGACATCCTCCGCCAATCAATTGGCCAAAAAGTTTCCATTTGTTAACCATAGAATTCCATTTCGGTTGACAGCAGTACGCGGCACGCCAATTATGACGCATTCCCTGTTCAACTGGGCCCTCCTCGACGTGGAAGCACAGACATCCCCAGCGATACGCGTGATCACGCTGGTCGTGGCGCGCGATCCCAATCCCGGCCCCGTCGAGGAGTGCTGACATGACCACTAACGCCCTTGTCGATGATGTGCGCAATGACTGGTCGCTGGATGAGATCCGCGAGCTGTTCGCGTTGCCGTTCAATGATCTGCTGTTTCGCGCGCAGACGGTCCATCGCCGGAATTTTGATCCCAACCGGGTACAGGTCAGCACCCTGCTGTCCATCAAGACCGGGGCCTGCGCCGAGGACTGTGCCTACTGTTCCCAGAGCGCAAGATACGACACCGGTCTGGCGCGTGAGCGGCTGCTGCCGCTGGCGGAGGTGACCGCGGCCGCGGAGACGGCCAGGGCCAAGGGCGCGACACGCTTCTGCATGGGCGCCGCCTGGCGCAATCCGACCGACAAGAATCTCGACAAGGTGATCGAAATGATCCAGGCGGTACGCAGTCTGGGCATGGAGACCTGTGTGACCCTGGGCATGTTGAGCCAGTCCCAGGCGCGACGCCTGCGCGACGCCGGCCTCGACTATTACAACCACAATCTCGATACCTCGCCGGAGTTCTACGGTAATGTGATTACCACGCGCACCTTCCAGGACCGTCTCGAAACCCTGCGGCACGTCCGCGAAGCAGGGATCAATGTCTGCGCCGGCGGGATCCTGGGTATGGGCGAGAGCGGCGAGGATCGCGCGCGGATGCTGCAGGAACTGGCAAACCTGCCGCAGCATCCGGAATCCGTACCGATCAACATGCTGGTGCAGGTCGAGGGCACGCCGCTCTACGGCAGCGAGCCTATTGATGCGCTGGCCTTCGTGCGCAGCATTGCTGTGGCCCGCATCCTGATGCCCCGCAGCTATGTACGTCTGTCGGCCGGTCGCACCGAGATGAGCGACGAGACCCAGGCCCTGTGCTTCTTTGCCGGGGCCAACTCGATCTTTTACGGCGAGCGGCTGCTGACCACCGATAATCCGGACGCCGATCACGATCAGGCGCTATTTGCCCGTCTAGGGATCGCCCGGGAGGCGCTCGATCTCGAGGCCGACCGGCAGACCTGCGGTGGTGCGGGGCACTGAGTGGGGCGTCTCGGCGCCCTCGTTACGAAAGACGGTGAAATGTGCAGGCTAGCGCCTGCGCAGCATCCTGTTCATCTGGTCTGATTCGATGGGACTCGATCTGGAGGCGGCACTCGCACGGCGCAGGGCGCAGGGGCTTTATCGCTCCCGGCGGGTGACGGAGGGCCCGCAGGGGCCTGAGCTGGTGATCGATGGCCGGCGCATGCTGGCGTTCTGCGCCAATGACTACCTCGGACTGGCCGCCGATCCTCGGCTGGCCGAGGCGATGAGACGGGGCGTCGCGAAATATGGCGTGGGTAGCGGTGCGGCACACCTGATCTGCGGCCATAGTCGCGCCCATCAGGGCCTCGAAGAGGAACTGGCCGAGTTCACCGGGCGCGAACGTGCGCTGCTGTTTTCGACGGGCTATATGGCCAACCTCGGTGTGATCAGCGGTCTGCTGGGGCGCACCGACTGCGTAATCGAAGACCGTCTCAATCACGCCTCGCTGATCGACGGAGGTCTGCTCGCGCGGGCGCGCCTGCGGCGTTATGCGCATTCGGACAGCGCGGCGCTGGCCGCGCAACTCGCCGATGCCGGCGGCGGCGCGCTGGTGGCCACAGACGGCGTATTCAGTATGGACGGTGACGTGGCGCCGCTGCCGGAGCTCGCGACGGTCTGCCAGGCCGCGGGCGCCTGGCTAATGGTCGATGATGCCCACGGTCTGGGTGTGCTCGGGACGCAGGGTCAGGGCAGCGTCGCCGCGGCCGGCCTCGGTCAGGCAGAGGTGCCGATCCTGATGGGTACCCTGGGCAAGGCATTCGGTACCGCCGGTGCCTTCGTGGCGGGTTCGGCGGTGCTGATCGAGAGCCTGATCCAGTTCGCGCGCACCTACGTCTACACAACGGCGATGCCGCCGGCGTTGGCCGAGGCCACCCGCGAGAGTCTGCGCATCGTCGCTGGGGAGGAATGGCGCCGCGAGCGCCTGCAGGGGTTGATCCAGCGTTTTCGCCATGGCGTGCGGCGCATCGGCCTGCCGTTGGCCGAATCATCGACGCCGATCCAGCCGATAGTGCTGGGTGCGACCGAGCGGGCCCACCGCTGGAGCGAGGCA
>JASFJQ010000375.1:0-3379 GCA_050121305.1 Chromatiaceae bacterium | reverse complement strand
GCGCGCAGGGCCGGCATTGTCGACGAATCCGCCGCCGATCACCAGACAATCGGGGCCCCAGTGCGCCGCTGCTGGAGCCTGCAGGGCGCCGTCAGGGGCCGAGGGACCTCTGCTATACTCGCGGCCTTTCGATGGAGGCTGGCCGTTGCGCCTGGCGATCTTCCTACCCTCCTTCGGTGACGGCGGGGTCGAGCGCATGCTGGTCAATCTGGCAGGAGGCCTCGCGCAGCTGGGCGCAGACGTCGATTTCCTCACCCGTCGCCGCGAGGCCCCGTTCCTCGACGGTCTACCGGAGGCGGTGAAGATTATCGAACTCGGTGCCGGCGGTTCGCTCAAGGTCCTTGCGCCGCTGGTCCGCTACCTGCGCGCAGCCCGCCCCGATTTCGTGCTGTGCGGCAAGGACCGAGCCGGGCGCAGCGCATTGCACGCGCGGCGCCTCTCCGGCGTGGACTTCGCGCTGATCATGCGTCCCGGGACCACGGTCTCCGAGCGCATGGCACGGCGCAGTATCTACAAACGTTGGCGCGCCTTCCGCCTTATCCGTGGCGTCTACCGCGAGGCGGCCGCAGTGGTCGGCAACTCCGCGGGCGTCGTTGCCGATATCAAGGCGATCGCCGGTCTGCCCGACGACCGGATGCACCTGATACGCAACCCGGTGGTCACACCGGATCTGCAGGCCCAGGCGGCCATCCACTGTCCGCACCCCTGGTTCGCCGCAGGCCAGCCGCCGGTGATCGTCGCGGTTGGCGGCCTACGCCGGCAAAAGGGTTTCGATACCCTGATTCGGGCCTTCGCCGCGGTGCGCGAGACCCGGCGCTGCCGGCTGTTGATCCTCGGCGAGGGGCATCTGCGCGAATCGCTGGCGCGGCTCGCGGCCGCACTCGGCGTCGCCGACGCAGTGGCCATGCCGGGCTTCGATCCCCGGCCCTATCCGATGGTCGCGCGGGCGGCGTTGTTCGTGCTCGCCTCGCGCTGGGAAGGCTCACCGAATGCGCTGACCGAGGCGCTCGCGCTGGGCACCCCGGTCGTCGCCACCGACTGCCCCTCCGGACCCCGCGAGATCCTCGACGGCGGCAGGGTCGCGCCGCTGGTGCCGGTCGACGACGCGCCGGCCCTGGCCGAGGCCATGTTGCATGCCCTGGTCGAGCCGGGCGACCGTGCGCGTCGGATCGCCGCGGTCAGCGAATACAGCGTCGATGCCTGTGCCGCGCGTTACCTCGCACTGCTCGAGGCGCTGCAGGCGGCGCGCCTATGAGCCTGACGGGTCCCGCGCCGCATCGCGGCCCCCATGCCCGACGCGGCATATTGGCCATCGCCGTCGGGGAGTGGGCACATGGATGAGCCGAGTCGTCTCGCGGTATTGATCTCGTTTTCGGGTGCGGGCGGTGTGGAGCGCATGGTGCTGAACCTGATCGAGGGCCTGGCGGTGCGCGGTGTGGCGATCGATCTGCTCGCGATCCGTGCCGCTGATGCGCATATCGGCAACCTGCCGGCCGGGGTGCGACTGCTCGATCTCGGCGTCCGCCACAGCGGGCTGGTCGTCCTGCCGCTCGGACGCTATCTGCGCCGCGCTCGGCCTGACGCGTTACTCGTCGCCAAAGACCGCGCTATCCGCGCGGCCGCACTCGCGCGGCGTCTCGCCCGCTGGGACGGCCGGCTGGTCGGCCGCCTCGGCACCAATCTATCCGCCGCACTCGCTGGACGCCCAGGCGTCACCCGCTGGATGCGGACCGCACCGATGCGCCTCGCCTATCGCGGGGTCGACCATGTCGTCGCGGTCTCGCAGGGCGTGGCCGAGGACACCCGCCGGGTCACCGGCCTGCCTGCCGGCCGGGTCAGCGTGGTGCACAATCCGGTGGTCACACCGCGTCTGGCCGAACTCGCGGCCGCGCCCTGCCCCCATCCCTGGTTGGAGCCATCCGCGGTGCCGGTGATCCTGGGCGCCGGCCGGCTGACTGAACAGAAGGATTTCGCCACCCTGTTGCGTGCATTCGCGCGCCTGCAGGCGATTCGGCCGGTACACCTGGTGATACTCGGCGAGGGCCGCCTGCGTGGTCAGCTCGAACGGCTCGCCGACGAGCTGGGCGTGGGTGACCGCGTCGCGCTGCCTGGTTTCATGACCAACCCGTACGCCTGGATGGCGCGCGCCGCCCTGTTCGTGTTGTCATCTGCCTGGGAGGGCTCGCCGAATGTCCTCACGGAGGCGCTGGCCCTGGGGGTTCCGTCGGTCGCGACCGACTGCCCGAGCGGACCGCGCGAGCTGCTGGCAGGCGGACGCTATGGTGCGCTGGTCGCGGTCGGAGATCATGTCGGCCTGGCCGAGGCGATGTTGGCCACACTGGAGGCCCCGCTACCCGCCGGGCAATTGCGACAGGCGGTGTCCGATTACACGGCGGAGGCGGCCGCGCTGGGTTATCTCGGCGCGCTCGGGCTGGCCGCAAGCTGAGCGTTCGAGATGCTATTGTCGCTGAAATACAACTTTCTGTTCGTGCATATCGCCAAGACCGGCGGTACCTCGGTGCGCGATGCGCTGCAGCCGTTACGCTACCGCGATCCCCATTATCCGCTGCAGTGGTTGTGCTCGCGGCTCAGCGCGATGACGTCACACCGGCTCGGGAGCAAGTTTCCGCGTCATGCCAAGATCATTGCCGCCAAGGAGATGCTGCCGCAGGCATTGTTCGAGCGACTGTTCAAGTTCGCGTTCGTGCGCAACCCCTGGGACCTGCAGGTCAGCTCCTTCCACCACATCCGGCGCGAACGCCCGCATCTTATGGCCCAGATCGAGACCTTTGATCAGTTCCTGCGCTGGAAACTCGATCCGGTCCGTCCCTATCAATTCCACCTGGACACATCGATCGAAATGCAGTCGGACTACGTCGTCGACTTGCACGGCCAACTGCTGGTCGACTTCCTGGGCCGTTACGAGACCCTTGCGGACGATTTCGCGGAGGCCTGCCGGCGGATCGGTATCGCGCAGCCGGCGCTGCCGCATCGCCGTCAAGCCAACGACCGTGGCCGGGACTACCGTCGTTATTACAGCGACGACCTCGCCGCGCTGGTTGCGCAGCATTTCGAGCCCGATATCCGCCGCTTCGGCTACCGCTTCGATCCGCCGCACGGCGGTTGAGCGTCCAGGCCCATCGCGGCGAGGTAGGCATCGGTGCTGGCCTCGACGGTGTAGGCCGAGGCAGCGCGCTGCATGGCCTCCAGCGGCGGCCGCTCACCCAGGGCCAGCTGCATCGCCCGTGCGAATCGCCGCACATCGCCGACCGGTACCAGGCGGCCCAGGCGACCGCCTGCGAGCAGTTCGCGTGGTCCGCTCGGGCAGTCGGTCGCTACGATCGGCCGCGCCAGCGACAGCGCCTCGATCAGCACCATC
>JASFJQ010000374.1:0-3384 GCA_050121305.1 Chromatiaceae bacterium | reverse complement strand
CTGCTGTACCTGACATCTCTGCCTTCGACAAAATAGATCACATACTGTGAAATGTTTCGACAACGGTCGCCGATGCGCTCCAGAGCCCTTGCGGCCCAGATAAGGTCGAGAACGCCTGGGATGGAACGTGGATCTTCCATCATATAGGTCATACTCTGGCGGATGATGATCTCGTACTCACGATCGATATTGACATCTTCGTGCACGATCTCTACCGCTTCATCGACATTCAACCGTGCGAACGAATCCAATGCCCGATGCAGCATCTGCTGGACTTGGGTGCCCAGATGTGAAACTTGCCTGATCAAATTCGAACCCTTGTCGTCCTGCGCCGCACGAAGGGCCATCTGCGCGACGCTTTTGCATTCGTCGCCGATGCGCTCTAGATCGGCATTCATTTTGAAGACCGTCAATACCAGACGCAGGTCACTCGCGGCCGGTTGCCGCAATGCCAGGATCCTGGTGCAGCGTTGATCTATGTCGACGTCGTAGATGTTAACCTTTTGGTCGTTCAGGATAACGTCTTCGGCGGCCTCGGATTCACCGCGATTTACGGCGTTGATCGCCATGCCCAACTGCTGCTCGACCAGTCCGCCCATTGCGAGCACGCGCGTGCGCAGGTCCTCGAGTTCGGCGTTGAACTGCTGCGAATAATGGTGTTTCAGGTCGGTGGTATCCACGGCGCTCAAGTGTCCAGAATCGACAGTCGGTTATCGGCAGACCTCAAACGGGAGTTAAACCGATAATTTGAACCATCTCAGTTTAGCAGTCCGCAAGGCGCGAGGCAGGAAAGCGGCAGATGAAGCGGCTGCCCTGGCCCAGTCGACTCAGAATCTCCAGGCGCACATCATGGCGATTGAGGACGTGCTTGACGATTGCGAGACCCAATCCGGTTCCACCGCGCTCACGCGAACGCCCCGCGTCGACGCGGTAGAAGCGTTCCGTCAGGCGCGGGATGTGTTCCGGGGCGATTCCTTCACCGGTATCCTTGACCTCCAGCGTGCTCTCGGCCCCGTCGTCACTCCATGCCAATGTTACCTTCCCGTCGGCCGGAGTATGGTTGACGGCATTGACCGCGAGATTCGTGACTGCGCTGCGCAGCTGCGACTCGTCACCCAGTACGCAACGTTGCGATTGGATCTCGCAGTCTATGGCGGGCACTTCGGTCCTAAGCTCCCGGCAATCATCGGCGACGAGCCTCAGCATGCGGCCGATATCGACGCTGTCCTGTCGGCCGGGCGTGGAATCGCTCTCTAGACGAGCCAGCAGCAGCAGATCTTCGACGATCTGGCGCATGCGAGTCGCCTGTTGTGCCATCAGATCCAGAGGTCGGGCCCAGCGTTGGTCCGCCAGTTTTTCATCGTTCTGTAGGTTTTCGATGAATCCGCTCAGCACCGTCAGCGGCGTGCGCAGTTCGTGTGACACATTCGCGACAAAATCCTTGCGGACCCGTTCATGCTGCAGGCGCGCCGTGATGTCTTGTGCCAACAATAGCGTCTGACCCTCGCCGTAGGGGGCGAGCCGCATCTCCAGCCTGCGCCCATGGTTCCCTGGCGCCGCGGCTTGAAGAACCTTGGAATAGTCTTCTTTATCGATGAAGGCGACCATTTCAGGGTTTCTGAACAGATTCGTGAGCGGCTGCCCGATGTCCTTCGCGGTCTGCAGGGCCAGCAGTCGGCCTGCGGCCTCGTTAAACCAACGAATGCGTTTCTGCGTATCCAGTGCCACAGTCGCATCTGGCAATGCCGACATCGAGGCCGCGTATTCGTTCAGCATTTTCGTCAGGCGCTTTTCACGCTGCGCCTGGCGCTCCGACACCCGTGCAATTCGCGAGTAGATATCACCCCACAGGCCGAATCGGATGGGTATCTCGCTCACTCGCGGTTCGCCAAGCCAGTTGGCCAGACGATGCAGGTTGAATAGATTGCGAAAGGTGTAGGCGAGCAGGGCCAACAAAAGACACAATAAGACCTGGTCGATCAGCGCGCCGATCACCCCGGCGACCAGAATGAGGACAAGGATTCGCCACGTCTCTTCTGCCCAGAACGAGCTCGGTTTCAACTCGGCCTCACGGAGAAGCGGTAGCCTACGCCGCGTACCGTCTGCACCATATTTTCCAGTCGATGTGGCTCGAGCGCCTTGCGCAGGCGACGGATATGGACATCGACCGTGCGTTCCTCAATATATACGTTGCGTCCCCAAACCAGATCGAGCAGCTGCGATCGCGAATAGACGCGCTCTTGATGCGTCAAGAAGAAATGCAGCAGTTTGAACTCGGTCGGGCCAACCGATACGGGCTGATCATCGGCAAGGACGCGGTGCTGAATCAGGTCCATCTCGAGGCCCCCGTCCACCCGAATTAGCTCGCTGCCGTCACTGCCGGCACGGCGCAGCACGGCCTTGATTCGTGCCAACAACTCGCGCGTCGAGAACGGTTTGGTCACGTAGTCGTCGACGCCGGCCTCCAGGCCTTGGACCTTGTAGTTTTCCTCGTCGCGGGCGGTCAGCATGATCACCGGGATTTCGCTGAGACGGTCATCGCGCTTCAACCACTTGGCGAACTCGAGTCCGCTCATGCCCGGCAGCATCCAATCCAGGAGAATCAGTGCGGGGCTTTCGTCGCCGATTAGCCCTTGCGCCTCTGTCCCGCTTGCCGCCTCCATCACCTCGTAACCAGCCCCCATTAGCGTTGCCGCCAGGAGCTCACGCACTGCCGATTCGTCTTCAACGACCAAGATTCGTGTAACAGACACCTGAAATCACCCATGCTGTAACGTCCGGGCCGCCATTACAGGGCGACATTATTACAAGGATGTGACTGCTATGCGTCAGCGAAGCTGCGGCCCTGAGCCAAGACCCGAGGCCTTGGCGAAGGCCGTGCCAATCGCGGCGCCGAAACGTTTGGCCAGACGCTCTATGGGATCTTCCTTGGCGGTGAAATCTACGATCTCTTCGACGCCGACGATCTCACGCGCAACATAGCTAGCGCTGCCGACCGCATCCGCCAATCCCATGCGGATACCCTCTTTGCCATTCCAGAAAAGGCCGCTGAACAGCTCTGCATCGTCACCCACGAGCCGCTCACCCCGGCCCGCCTTCACCGCCTCGATGAACTCTGCATGCAGATTGGTCAGGAGTTTGGAGACATATTCCTGATCGAACTCGCTCAGCGGGCTGAACGGATCGAGGATGCCTTTGTGCTCCCCGGCGGTCAGCAGGCGACGTTCGACGCCAAAATCTTGCATGGCATCGACAAATCCGAAGCCGTTGATCAGCACACCGATAGAGCCGATCACGCTGGATTCATTCACGTAAATTTCATCTGCCGCCGCCGCCACATAGTAGCCGCCCGATGCGCAGATATCGCTGACCACCGCATACAGC